>JAADGJ010000081.1 GCA_013152435.1 Chloroflexota bacterium
GCCCCTGCCTGTCGCTTTTTCCTTCCACGGGCGGCCGCACCTGAAAGGGGAGGTGCGGGGCCACGTTTCCGTATCGCTTAACTTGATGCCAATAGGGCGGCCCGGTGGGCCGCCCCTACAGAACCCCGCTATTTCATAAGAGCGTGTCTGGAAATTTACCGGTAAGATGTCTGAGGGACCTCCTCAGTTACTAGCTCCACGGGGGAGGTGTGGAGGGGAGATCCCCTCCACGGAAACCCCACTTTTCCGGCCTGCACCTGCCTTTCTCGGCCCTTCCCGAAGGACCCGGGTCGAGGCCGGATAGCTCGAAGACGGAAGAAGGGCTTTTCCGGAGGAGCGGAGCCCCTCCGGGGCCTCCCCAGAGCAGGGATAACGGCATTTCCCAGGCACTCTCTAACGCATGACATATGCTCGTCTTATGATTTACTTATACACGATCACGAAAATAAATAAGGGAGGAACAGACGAGCGAAGCGTGGACAGGATCGCATTGGGCTGAGGTGAGAGAAGGAGGTGATGGACATGACCAACATCATGAGGTGGGATCCGTATCGGGACCTGATGACCATGCGAGAGGCGATGGACCGCCTGTTTGAGGAGGCGTTCGTGCCCGTGCGCGGCAGCCTGTTCGACTGGCCGATGTGGCCCACCCAAGCAGGTCTCTGGCGATGGGGCGACAACCTGCCGGTGGACATGTACGAGACCGATGATGCCATCGTCGTGAAGGCAGCGTTGCCCGGTGTCCACGAGGACGACATCGACATCGAGGAGCGCGATGGCATCCTGACCATCCGGGCCGAGAGCAAGGCCGAGGATGAGCGCCACGAGTTCGGCTGGCACATCCGGGAGCGGCGCTACGGCCTGTGGCAGCGCAGCGTGCGCCTGCCGACCGAGGTCAAGGCGGACAAGGCCAAGGCCGAGCTGAGCGATGGGATCCTGACGATCACGCTCCCGAAGGCCCGCACGGGCAAGCGGCTGGTGAACAAGATCAAAGTCAGCCGCATCCTGCCGAAGATCAAGCTCCCCAAGATCGGCAAGCGGGAGCGCGAGATCAAGGTGCACGAGCGATAACCGGATCGATCGGGGCCGGGTCATTCGGCCCCGATCGGTGAACCACGATAAGGAGGCGACCCATGGATAACACCTTCCCTGCCGACGTCCTGTCGTTACGTGACGCCATCAACGAGCTATTGGAGCAGAGCTTCATCGATCCTCGCCTGCAGGAGCGACGCCGTGAGCGCACCATGCAGATCCCCATCGACGCGTGGGTAACGGATGACGCGCTGGTCATCAAGGCCAACCTGCCCGGAGCGGAGCCGGATCAGGTGGAGATCACCCTGGAGGGGGACACCCTGACCATCACGGCGGAGGTACCGAAGCCGGATCCGCCCGGCCGGGTGGTGGCGCTGGAGCGCCCTCACGGCAAGATGACCCGCACGCTGACGCTGAACATCCCCGTCCAGGCGGATAAAATCGATGCCGTCTTCCGGAACGGTGTGCTCACGCTGACGTTGCCCAAGGCGGAGCAGCTGAAGCGACGTACCATCCAGGTGCGCACGGCGTGATGTCCTGAGACCCATTCGGAGGGAAGAAAAAGCCCTCGTCCCGACCATGGCACGAGGGCTTTTCGTTTTCCCGATCCGTCCGCCGCCTATCGGGCCACCCGTATCGCGGGCACCCCATCATAGTAAGGGTCATCGGGAGAAATGGGCAGCACAACCCGCTCGCCCGTCGTCGCCGACTTATAGATGGCCGTCAGCACCTCATGGGTATGGCGAATGGCCTCAACGGAGACGGGCGGGCGACGTCCCTCCCGCACACAGGCCACGAAGTCGGCGATCTGCGCCTCGTGCCCCTCCCGCCTGGCCTCCAGATCCAGTTTCCCCAGCGCCTCCCGGATCGCGGACTCCTGCGCGGGATCCGCCGACTCGAGCGTCCAGGGCAGGCCGAAGGGATCGTAGGGACGCTGATGGGAGGTGGCCGTGCAGCGCTCGAAGATGAATCGGCATTGGCTCATATTGCGATGGTTACAGGAGGTGACGTGGATCGCTCCCAGCGCCCCGCTGGTGAAGCGAAGGGTGACGCTGGCCGTATCCTCCACCTCGATATCGTGCCCCAAGGTGGCTACCTCCGCGGCCAAACGATCCACCTGCCCTGCCAGCGCCAGCAGGGCGTCGATGCTGTGGATGGCCAGCGTGGTCAACGCGCCGCCCAGCTCCGTCGCCCACTTCCCACGCCACGGGACGGCATAATACGCATCATCCCGATGCCATAGCACGGCGACATCCGCCGAGATCAACGCCCCCGTCAGCCCATCCTCCATCAAGATGCGAAGCCCATGGAACATGCGGCCATAGCGGTACTGGAACACGCAATTCAGGGGTCCTCCATGGGCGGCCTCCAGCTCGGCCAGGCGATCCAGTTCCCGCAGAGAGCCGACCAGCGGCTTCTCACACAGGACCGCCTTACCCGCCCGAAGCGCATCGGCGCTGATGGAGAAATGGGTGAAGGAGGGGGTGCAAATGCTGACGATGCGAACGTCCTCACGAGCCAGGAGCTCGTGATAGTCAGAATAGGGCTCCGCCCCCAGGTCCGAGGCGAACTGCTGGACCCGCTCCTGATCCACGTCGCACACGGCGACCACGCGCACGCCCTGGTCCGCCAGCTGCATGTACGCTCGCGCATGCGCGTGTGCGATTCCCCCCGTGCCGATGATTCCTACGCCGATCATACCTCACTCCTTTGCCCGTAGAGATGTAGACCAGCGCCATTATCGGAGGGAGGGACGAGCATGTCAAGCCCCACGAGCAGCCCATAACAAAAAAGGCCGACGCGCCCTCGCGCCGGCCCTTCCAATCGGAGCACACCCTATGGGATCAGCACTCACTAAACCCGCAAGACAGACACCGCTTGCACCCTTCCTCGTACACAAAGGTGGCCTGCCCACACTCCGGGCACAGGTCCCCACCCACCGGCTGGTTCAGGGGCAGGGAGAGCTGCGCGACGTCTACCTTGGCGGGCTCCCGATGCGGGGCCTCGTCCAGGTGCTCAGCCAGGATCTGCGCGATGGCGTCGGGCAGCGACCGCACCTGATTGGGGCCGAAGCCCAACGGCCGCCCGCCGCCGATCCCCGCGAGCTGCTCCACCACCTCCTCCAGGCGCTCACGCGGGGAGAGGGACGAGGGCAGGCGCAGGATCAGGGAGATCAGACGGCCCAGCGCCTCGGACACGGCGGCCACGTCCGATCCCGCCTTGCCGACGTTCAGGAACACCTCAAAGGGCTGCCCGCCGCCATTGTCGTTCACGGTGACGTAGGCGGTGCCCAGAGGGGTCACCCGCCGATACGTGCTGCCGTGTAACACCCGGGGCCGGGGCTTCTTCTGATAATAGCCATCCGAAGAGGGCTTGCCGGTCATCTCAGGGGCCTGGGCGAGCGCCGCCTTCGCCTTCCGCTCATCCTCCACGGCCCCCTTCCCGGTGTTCTTGGTGCCCGCATGCAGCACCTGCACCCCCTTGCAGCCATCGCGGAACACCGTGATCCCCAAGCAACCCTCCCGATAGGCCAGCAGGTAGGCCTCCGCCACGTCCTCCACGGTGGCACTGTTGGGAAGATTGATGGTCTTGCTCACCGCGTTGTCCGTGTGGGCCTGGAACGCGGCCTGCATGCGCACATGCCACTCCGGAGCGATCTCATGGGCGGTGACGAACACCCGCTTGAGATCCTCAGGAATGCCCTCAACGTCATGCAGGGTGCCGGTCTCCGCCACCTTCCGCATCAGCTCCTCAGAGTAGAAGCCGCTCTCGCGTGCGATCTGCTCGAACACGGGATTGATGAAAGTGAGGTGGCGGTCCCCCACGATGTGTGAGAAAGCCAAAGCGAAGATCGGCTCGATCCCGGAGGACGCGCCGGCGATGATGCTGATCGTACCCGTGGGGGCAATGGTGGTCACCGTGGCGTTGCGCAGCGGCCGATCGTCCGCGTAGATCGACTGCGACCAGTTGGGGAAGGGGCCGCGCTCCTCCGCCAATCGCGCCGACTCATCATGCCCCACCTCGTTGATGAACCCCATCACCTGGTGGGCCAGCTCCAGCGCCTCCTCGCTATCATAGGGGATGCCCAGCGAGAAGAGCACATCCGCCCACCCCATGACGCCCAGGCCGATCCGCCGGTTGCCCCTGACCGCCTCGGCGACCTCGGGCAGCGGATAGGGGTTCACCTCGATCACATCGTCCAGGAAGCGCACGGAGAGCCGCACGGCCTGCTCCAGGCCGTCCCAGTCGATGCCGGGATGGCGCTTGGGGCGATGACCGTTGTGGTGGGACTCGGCCGCCTCCCCGCGCCTGACAAACCGAAGCAGGTTGATCGAGCCCAGATTGCACGCCTCGTTGGGCAGCAGGGGCTGCTCCCCGCACGGGTTGGTGGCCTCGATCTCTCCCAACGCGGGCGTGGGGTTCGCCGGGGAGGCGTTCACGCGATCGATGAAGATCATGCCGGGGTCCCCGGTGCGCCAGGCGGCCTCCACGATCTTCTGGAAGACGTCCCGGGCGCGCTTGCGGCCGATCACCTCGCCGCCCTGATAGGAACCGCCCTCCTGGTTCGGCCACCCCGGCTGCGCCAAAAGCTCGTACTCCGTATCCTCCATGACGGCGCACATGAAGGCATCCGTAGCCGCCACCGAGATATTGAAGTTGGTGATGCTGCCGTCCAGCTTACAGGTGATGAACTCCTCGATATCCGGATGATCCACCCGCAGGATCCCCATATTGGCCCCCCGGCGGGTGCCCCCCTGCTTCACGGCCTCCGTGGCGGCATTGAACGCCCGCAGGAAGCTGACGGGGCCGCTGGCCTTGCCCCCCGACGAGCGGACCAGGCTGCCAGCGGGGCGCAGTCGGCTGAAGGCGAAGCCTGTGCCGCCGCCGGATTGATGGATCAACGCGGCGTTCTTGATGGCATCGAAGATCTCCACCATCGAATCGCCGACGGGGAGCACGTAGCAGGCCGAATATTGCAGGTTATTCCCCTTGCCCGCGTTCATCAGCGTGGGGGAATTGGGCATGAACTTCCGTTCCACCATGAGCCCATAGAATCGCTCCGCCCACATGCGCACGGTGGCCTCGTCCGCCCCATGGTTGGCCTCCCCCTGCGCGATGGCCACAGCCACGCGCCAGCACATGTCCTCGGGCGCCTCGATGACCTCGCCGGCTTCGTTCCGAAGCAGATAGCGTTCCCGCAAGACGCGCAACGCCGCTTCACTCCACTGACCTTCCATGGCCGGACGCTCTGCAAATTCGTGGGCTATATGGATGTGATCGGCAATGCTCATTGCAGCTTCTCCTCCCGAGAAGATGGCCCTCGACCTGTTGCGATGCCGAGGGACCACTTCGGATACGTCTCGTCTCTTGGAGTGATGGAGATCCGGGCCCGTGGGCGCGCTCCGCCACGTCCCGATCTCATGTGATCTTGCAGCCTGTCGCCCGGAGGCGAAAGCCCCACCCGATGTGGCCCGGCGCCATGCGCTCACTGCGTCCGGGGGTTGAGCACACGGCTGCGCCGAACCTGGTCTTTAAACCGACTTCAGGAAAGTTGATCTCGGCCGTCCTGATGACCCAACGGACTTCCAACGCTCACTACGTGGGCATCCCACGATGGATGTGGGTGTGGACGATCCCCGTCGGGATGACGGGGTCTGGGGAGCCCGCAGACGTCACCCCTCCAACAGGCGATCGATCTCCGCTCGAAGGGCATGCAGATCGGGCAGATCCAGATAAACGGAGGCGAAACGGATGTAGGCCACAGGGTCGAGCAGCTTCAGCCCCTCCAGGATCTTCTCGCCCACCACCTGGCTGGGGATCTCAGCACGCCCCAGGCTGAGCACATACTCCTCCACCTGATCGACGAGCCCCTCGATGTCGGCCATGGCGACCGGTCGCTTGGTACAGGCGATGCGAATCCCATTGAGCACCTTCTGGCGATCCCACGACTCCCGCCGCCCATCTCGCTTCACGATGCTCAGCGTCGGCGCAAGATGCTCATACGTGGTGAACCGCTGGCCGCACTGCTGGCACTCACGCCGCCGACGGATGCTATCGCCCGTAGCGCGAGTATCTATGACCCGTGTTTCAGTCCCGCTGCAGTGTGGACATCGCATGTGACGTCCTCAGGCTAGAAAGAAATCCCTACGTGGCCGATCGATACATGCTGGCTGGACCATGGCTTCCAGCAATCTGGTGAAAAGAAAAGAATATATGCCGGAATTCCTGCATATAGTACCCCATCAGGAGAGGGGTACGAGATGTAGGGTCATCAGCAGGACCAGTATATCACATGTTCTGAGCACAACGGCCGCCAGAACGCGTTCACGCTCGAATTTTAAGATTTACCGTCGGGCTGGAGATATGGTTTTTCTCGCCCCGGAGACCCACCGATCGGTGAGCCTCCGGGGGTGATCTCACTGGCTGCGAGCTCGGCGTAGGAAGGCAGGCACGTCCAGATCGTCCCGATCAAACGTGCGGACCGGGAAGTCGATCGTCTTGCCGTCACCGCGACGGGGTTGGCGTTGCTCGGCGATGGCTTCGAAGCCGGTGGCGATTACGGTGATGCGGATCTCGTCCTGCATATCGGGATCGACGACGGCGCCGAAGATGATGTTGGCCTCGGGGTCGGCGGTGGCGCGAATGATCTCGGCCGCCTCGTTCACCTCGAACAGGCTCAGGTCGTTGCCGCCGGTGACGTTGAACAGGATGCCGCGAGCGCCGTCGATGGTCACGTCCAGCAGCGCGCTGCTGATGGCCTGCTGGGCGGCCTCCTGAGCCCGCCCCTCGCCCTGAGCCCGACCAATCGCCATCAAAGCGGCCCCGCCCTCATTCATGATCGCACGCACGTCGGCGAAGTCCAGGTTGATGAGGCCGGGCACCGTGATCAGCTCGGAGATCCCCTGGATACCTTGGCGTAGCACATCGTCCGCTACCCGGAAAGCGGTCTGGATGGACGCCTTCTTGTCTACGATCTGCAGGAGCCGGTCATTGGGGATGGCGATAAGGGTGTCCACCGCCTGCTGCAGCATCTCCAATCCCATCTCGGCGACCTGACGCCGGCGGCTGCCCTCAAAGGTGAAGGGCCGGGTGACGACCCCGATGGTCAAGGCTCCCAGGTCCTTGGATATCTGCGCGATCACCGGGGCGGCTCCGGTGCCGGTGCCCCCGCCCAGGCCGCAGGTCACAAAGACCATGTCGGCCCCCTTGAGCAGGGCCTTGATCTCCTCGGCGGATTCCTCGGCGGCCCGCTGGCCGATCTCGGGATCTCCACCGGCGCCCAGCCCCTTGGTGAGCTTATCCCCGATGCGCATCCGTTGGGGCGCGTTGGACAACATCAACGCTTGGGCATCCGTGTTCACGGCGATGAATTCCACGCCCTGGATCCCCTCTTCAATCATGCGATTCACGGCATTGGAACCACCGCCACCTACTCCGATGACTTTGATCTGAGCCGGGTTTTCCACGTGGGTTGTGTCCGCTCTCCGAGCCATCTCCTCGCTCCTTTCCATGGGCATCGCGCAGGATTATCCCTGTCTCTTCCCTTGCTTCATAGTCGTTGAGATCGGCTCATCCGTGAAATGTGTGGCGGTGGGAGCACAAAGCGCCGTGCCCCACGAACCGCTTGCCCTTGGAAGATGAGCCCCAAATCACCTCGCGAAGCCGATGATATCAGCTCCAGGTACAACGACGGATCGTCCGTCCGGATCACCCGGGCAGCAACGTGCGCAACCAGGTGATGATGCGATCCAACAGCGGCGATGTGGCGGTCCGGCGGAACGGGCGGGTCCGCCGCTGCCTCAGCCCCCAGATGATCAGGCCCACGGCCGTGGCGTAGGCCGGGTTGGCCAGCTGCGCCCCGCCGAACCCGTTCGGAACACCGATGCGCACGGGCAGTTGCAGCACGTCCCGGCTGAGGTCGCGCAGGCCCATCGTCTGCGCGGCCCCCCCCGTCAGCACCACGCCGGCGGGGAGGAGGCCATCGTACCCCGACCGCTTCACCTCCCGCAGGATCAGCTCCAGGATCTCCTCCGCCCGAGCTTGCAGGATCTGCGCCAGAAAGCGCCGGGATACCGACTGAGCGCCGTTGTCGCCGAACAGCGCCGCCGTAAGCTCCTCATCGGCGGCGACCCGATCCGGCAGCACGTTCCCGTAACGGACCTTCAGCTCCTCGGCGGTCTCAAACGGGGTCCGCAACCCGACGGCCACATCCTGAGTCATGTGGTTGCCCCCCACATCCAGCACCACGGTGTGCCAGAGGGCCCCCTCCAGGAAGATGGCGATATCCGTGGTCCCGCCGCCGATATCGGCCAGGGCGACCCCCATCTCCTGCTCGGCGTTGGTCAACACCGCCTGCCCGGAGGCCAGCGGCTGCAGCACCAGGTCATCGATCTCCACGCCGTGCGCCTGTACACAGCGAATCAGGTTCTGAACGGACGAGGAGGCGCCGGTGATGACCTGAGCGTCCACCTCCAGCCGATAGGCGATCATGCCGATCGGATCGTGCACCCCCTCCTGGTCGTCCACCGTGAAGGAGCGGGCGATCGTATGGATGATCTCCCGATTGTGCGGGATCGCGATGGAACGGGCAGCCTCCAGCGCCCGCTCCACATCGTCGACGGTGATCCCACGCCCGCGTCCCACGGCGACCACGCCGCGGCTGGGTGTGGCAGCGATATGCGCCCCCGAGATGCCCACGTAGGCACTCTGCATGGGCATCTGGGCCGCTCGCTCGGCCTCCTCGATCGCCTCACCGATGGCTGCCGTAGCCTCGGCGATGTTCACCACAACGCCCCGGCGCATCCCCCGCGATCGCACCTCGCCTACGCCGAGGATATGCACCCGATCCTCGTCGTCGACCTCGCCGATCACGGCGCAGATCTTGGTTGTACCGACATCCAAGCCAGCGATCAGTTCCGTCATCGCACGAATGGGTTGTTCGGATAACGGATATCGATTACGCGCACCATGCGGCCTTCTTTTTCGACCTGCTGCTTGATGGCCTCGAATACCCGGACCTTATACGCCATATCCTGCCCATCGCCCAGGTAGACCTGAACCCCATTGGGGGTGACGAATTGCAAGCCATGGGTGCGATTGTAATAGAACAGGTCCACTTCGGGCAAAAGCTGGTGGATGCGTTGTATCCCCAAGACGATGTCCGGGTTCATCCCACCCTCAGGCCCCGCAGCATCCCCCTGTTCGTCCTCCACCTGGATCAGGCCGGGGAGATCGATGGTCGGCTGCATGGTCCCCCCATCCTCCCCCACCCAGAGGACCTCTCCCCGAGCACGCCACAAGAGGATGGGCTCCCGCTCCGTGACGTAGATCTCCACCCGGTTGGGCAGCCAACAACGCACCCTGGCGTCTTCCACATAGGGCAAAGCCTCAAGCGACGCCTCCACGGCCTCCGGCTCGATCCAAAAGATGCTGTACCCATCAATCCCGCTGGCCTCATACAGCACAGCATCCGATAGAAGCCGATTCCCGTACACCTCCGCGCCGTATACGAAGAACGAATAGTTCGAAAAACACCCGACCAGGGCCGCGACCAGGCCGACGAACAGGAGCAGGCTCACCACCCGCCCGGCACGCCGACTCTCCACGATCAGGCGCCGAATTCCCAACCGCCGCGCCAGCGTGCTGGTCAGCCGGCCCCGAGGTCTACCCCCAATGGGACGGATAAGCACCATCGAAGATCGGCGGCGACGTCGTCTTTTGCTCATATATCTTCACGAGGGCCCATACCCCTCCCCAAAGCCACTCAAACCACGGCCGCCACGCTCTCACACCGCGAGCGATCCGCATGCCGCTCCAACGCCAGATCGATGAGCCGATCGATCAGCTTAGGATAGGCCAGGCCGCTGGCCTCCCACAGCTTGGGATACATGCTGATGCTCGTGAACCCGGGGATCGTGTTCACCTCATTCACGTAGATGCGGCCGTCCTCCCGAGAGAGCAGGAAGTCCACGCGGGCCATCCCCGCGCCGTCCAGCGCTTGAAAGGCCGCCACGGCCAGCTCCTGGATCAGACGCGTCTGCTCCTTGGAGAGGGGCGCCGGGATCAGCAGCTCGGAGGCGTTGTCCAAATACTTGGCCGCGTAATCATAGAACTCCCGGCTGGGCACCACCTCGCCCGGCAGCGACGCCTCCGGAGCATCGTTGCCCAGCACGCTGCATTCGATCTCCCGGGCGCGATCCACGCCCTCCTCCACGATGAGCTTGCGGTCATACCGGGCGGCCTCCTGCAACCCGGCGGCCAACTCATCTCGATCATGCGCCTTGGTGATCCCAACGCTCGATCCCAGGTTGGCCGGCTTCACGAACATCGGATAGGCCAACGCCGCCTCGAGCTCGTCGACCACCTGCTCTGGCGCCGTCTCCCAACGTCGCCGCAGCACGACGCGATAGCGCACCTGGGGCAGTCCATGCGCGGCGAAAATGGCCTTCATCATCGCCTTATCCATGCCCACCGCCGAGCCCACCACGCTACACCCGACGTAAGGCACATCGATCAGTTCCAGCAACCCCTGTATGGTGCCATCCTCCCCATAGGGGCCGTGCAGCACCGGGAAGATCACATCCAGATCGGCCAACGCGGCGACGTCCGGGAGCGGATTCCCGTACGCCTCCAGCCGGGCCTCCACCTCGGCAGCGCTGATCTCGCTGCCCACCGCCGCCTTGAGCATCTCCAGGGACCACTCCGACGTGATCCAATAACCGGAGCGGGTAATGCCAATGGGCACGATCTCATAGCGATCCGGGTCCATCGCGTTCATCACCGAGCGCGCGGACGCCAGGCTGACCTCATGCTCGCCCGAACGGCCGCCGAAAAGCACACCTACCCGTAGTTTCTTCATCTCTCGTCCGATCCCGATCCGTCGTTATCTTCAACCGTCTCGCCGCCTATCGTCTAGGCGGGAGCCGGCTCCCACTCCCCCACGAACAGGACCTCCGGCTGCAGCTGAATGCCGAACTGTCCTCGTACCACCCGCTGCACCCGTCGGATCAGCCGTAAAACGTCGTCCGCGGTAGCCTCCCCCAGGTTCACGATGAAGTTGGCATGTACCAGGGAGACCTGAGCCTGTCCCTCTCGGGCCCCCTTCAGCCCGGCCGCCTCGATCAGGCGCCCCGCATAATCACCCGGCGGATTGCGAAAGATGCTGCCGATGCTGGCCTCGGTCGGCTGGGTGCGCCGTCGATAGGCCAGATAGGTGTCCGCTCGCGTCCTGAGCGTCTCCGTCGCCTCCGGTTCCAGCTGGAAGGTCGCGCTGAGGACGACGCCGGGCAGATCTCCGGTCTTGAGGCGGCTACTGCGGTAGGTGAGCCCAAGCTCCGAGGAGGGATAGGTGATGCGCTCACCGGATGGGTGGAGGATGTCAGCCGAAAGCAATCGATCCGCGATGCAGCCACCATGAGCGCCAGCGTTCCCAACCACCGCTCCGCCCACCGTCCCGGGCACGCTGACGGCCCACTCCAGGCCCGCCAGCCCCGCCTGCACGGCCTTTCGCGCCAGCCCCGCCAGGAGGACGCCGGACTCGGCCCGGATGCGGTACCCCGCCTGTACCTCGATGCGCTGGCAGCGATTGAGGATGGTAAGCCCCCGCACGCCCGCGTCGCTGACCAGGATATTGCTCCCCCCTCCCAGGATCCACCATGGCACGCCGACCCGCTCGGCCGCGCTCACCGCGTGCGCCAGATCATCGGCCGTGTGGGCCACCACCATGAGGTCGGCAGGCCCGCCAATGCGGAAGGAGGTGTGCAGACGCAGAGGCACATCCCGCTGCGGCTGCAATCCCGCAGACTCCAGAGCCCGCTGCAACGCTGCAAGCTTCGATGCGACCGCCACACTCATGGCCCAACCCCCTGAACGACCTCTTTAGGATGTGGGTACATTGGGAGAGGTTAACCGTTGCAGGGCGGCCAGCACACGCTCGCCCACCTGGTATCCGTCACCCGCCCCTAGCGTCAACAGGACATCACCAGGCCGCAACTCCGCTACCAGGATCGCAACCGCATCGTCCAGCCCACCGACGTAACGGACATCCGGGTGCCTGCGGCCGGCCATCTCCGCCAACTGGGAGGAGTGCACCCCCAGCGTATCTCGCTCACGTGCCGCATAGATGTCCGTTACCAGGACGTGGTCCGCCTCTGCGAAGCAATCCGCGAACGCCTCCAGAAGCGCCCGTGTGCGGCTATACGTATGGGGTTGAAACACGGCCCAGATCGCCCGATCGGGGTATCGTTGTCGGGCGGCAGCGAGAGTGGTTCGCACCTCGCTGGGATGATGGGCGTAATCGTCGATGATTATTATACCATGGGCCATCCCCTTGAACTCGAACCGACGGCGCACTCCTGCAAAATTATTAAGGTTTGAAGCAGCATTTTTTGGATGAATCCCGAAGCGATCGGCCACGGCCAGGGCGGCCAGCGCGTTGAGCACGTTGTGATTCCCGGGGATTCGCAGGCGAAGCTCGGCGACCTCCTCCCCATCACGCCACACCCGGCAGCTCACGCCTCCCCGGTCGTTGACCGCCAAGCCGTCGGCCCGCCAGTGGGCATCCGGGCGGAACCCGTAGGTCGCCACGGGGCGTCCGGCGCGCGCCCGCTCCGCCGCCAGCTCCCGCGCCGTCGGGTCCTCCGCACACGCCACCAGCAGCCCATCCTCCGGCAGCCGCTCCACGAACGCCCGAAAGGCCTGCACGAGGTCCTGAGGTGAGGGATAGCAATCCACGTGATCCCATTCCACGTTCGTGATGACGATGACCTGCGGGCTCAGCCCCAGGAACATCCGGTCGTATTCGTCCGCCTCGATGACGAAGATGCCCCCACTGCCGGCCCGGGCGCTGCGCTCCAGCCCGGGGATCGTCCCCCCGATGATGAAATCCGGATCCAGCCCCGCGGCCCACAGCGTGATCGCGGTCATGGCGGTGGTGGTCGTTTTGCCGTGCGTGCCAGCGATGGCGACGCCGACGCGACCGTGCATGAGGGCGGGCAGGAACTGCGCCCGCTTCACCACCGGGATGCCCGCCTTCAGGGCGGACTGCAGCTCCGGGTTCTCCGGCGGCACGGCGGAGGAGATCAAAACCAGATCAGCCCCTCGCTCCTGTCCGGCCCTATGCCCAATGCGAACGGCCGCTCCCGCGGCCGCCAGTCCTGCTGTGATCGACGTCTTGTGTAGATCGCTGCCGGAGACGCGATAGCCCCGCTCCAGCAGCACCGTCGCGATGGCCGACAAACCGGCCCCGCCGATGCCGATGAGGTGGATATGCGCACCCCAGCGGGCGAGAACCTGTCGGGCCACATCGGCGGAAGCCAACGGAATCGCCATTCTGTCCTTCATCTTCGAATCCTCAAAAACATCAAGATCCCGATCAGGCCGATAAGCGTGGTGGAGTCCAACACACGCTGGGGGAGATATTTCACCATCTCTTGCGCCAACGGCGTCAACGGTGGCTGGAACAGGTTCCACCGCTGAAGCGGATAATCATAGCGGTCCAGGAAATACCACAACGTCCCATTGATCAGATAGCCGTTGACCAGCCCATTGGCGATGCTGATGAGCACGCCGATGCGCCCCTTGGTCGGCTTCCCCTTGAACGTCAACGTCTCCCCCGCATAGGATGCGAAGACGACGAACAGGAAGAGCCCCGTGTAGATGAAGAACTGAGCGAGATCGCCCTCCGGCTGCTGCAGGATGCGAATCCCCAGGACCGGCCCCACCTGCTCGTCCAGGATCTTGATGAGGGGGGTCCCGAACTCCTGCAGGATCAGGATGGCGACCAGCATCACCGTGGTCACGCCCAGCTCCCGTGGATATCCCCGGGCCGCCCCGATGAAGCCGAAGACGATGGTCAAGGTGATCCACAAAACTTCGATCGGGCTCATACGTGTGTCCTTATCACGACCCACCCCCCTTCTCGGGTCGGATGGAGTTCACCACCAGGAATAGGATCCCACCGATCACAGCCAGAGCGAGATAGCTGCCGTACTCGCCCACGAGCCCCCGTATCGGGGCCGTGGCGGCCCGGATCTGGTCGCCCCCGGTGACGGAGGAACGCCCGGCCACCAGGGCGAGCGGCTCCGGCAGCTCCCGGGGCAACAGGCGCAGGAAGAACTGAACCACGACATATCCGTTGATCATCCCCACCAGCGCCCCCAGAAGGGACGATCCCGTCCGGAACAACGGCAGGCGGCTGATCGCATAAGCCAGGATGATGGCGAGCACGGAGAGGCCCACAAGATAGGTCGGCTTGAAATCCGCCGAGATCAAAGGAGGCGCCTGGCGGATCGCGACGAAAACCTGTCCCGGATCCTGGGCGCTCAGCCCCCCCTTCAGGACGAACAAGGCCCCCCGGTACAAGTTGTTGGTCCACCACACGATCTGATCGCCCCACCGGCTGATCAGCACGCGAGAGCTGATGATCAGCATCAACGTGCTGATCTCAGCCCGAAGGCCGCGCTTGAAGCCGATCCAGCCGAAGACCAGCAGGATCGCTCCCAGGGCGATGGTGGCTCCCGTGTTGCTCACGATCCGTCCCTCGACATGTCCGCCATCAGGCGGACGATCCGCTGCGCCGCATTCGGGCACGCCAACGCCCGGGCGGCCTCTGCCATGCGCCCCCGTGTAACCTCATCTTCCAGCAGGGATAACACCGTCGGCACCAACTGGTGCGGGAGCGCCTCGTCCTCCACCAACCGGGCCGCTCCATGCCGAACCAGGAACTCGGCATTGGCATGCTGATGACGTCCGGCATGGGGATACGGCACCAGCACCGCGGGCAATCCCATCACCGGCAATTCGCCCAGGTTCGACGCGCCGGCCCGGTTCACCAACAGGTCCGCGGCCGCCAGAGCGTCGGCCAGCTCCTCATGGAGATAGGGAAAGGGATGATACCTGCGACGCAGCTCAGGAGGCAGGGCCTCCCCCTCACGCTCCACCCAGGGCCAGTCCAAACGGCCGGCGACATGGATCACCTGCGCCCGCTCCAAAAGCGCCATCAGCCCCGCACATACCGCCCGATTGATGCTGCGGGCCCCGTGGCTCCCCCCCATCACCAACAGGACGGGCATATCCTCCCTCAGGCCGAGCCGCCGTCTGGCGCCAGCCCGGTCGGCGGCGGCCGCCACCAGCTCCGCCCGTACGGGATATCCCGTCACCACCGCCTTGTCGGGGAAGTACCCCGCGGTGGGCTCGAAAGTGACGGCAACGTGCTGCGCCAGGCGGCTGAGCCAGCGCACGGCCAGCCCCGGCACCAGGTCCGGTAAATAGATCAACAAGGGAACCCCCGCCTGGCGCGCGGCGATGGCAACGGGCACGGCCACATAGGCGCCGGTGATGAACACCACGTCCGGGCGAAACTCGCGCATCAAACGCGCCGCCTGGCGCACCCCTCGCTGGATGCGCCAGACGCTGGCAGCCATGGCCCAGGGCGCCCGCCCGCGCAGCTGGCCGCTCTCCACCGCGGCAAAGGGCAGGCCCGCCCGCTGCACCAGCCCCTTCTCCACACCATTGGGGCTGCCCACATACAGGACGCTATGGCGTCCGGACGCGGGGCTTGCGGGGTTGACTCCCCTGCCTCCTTCGGCTTCCACCAGTGCGCGAGCGACGGCCAGACCTGGATACACGTGGCCGCCAGTCCCCCCGCCCGAAAGCAACACGCGCAAGATCCTCTTCCCTCCGATGCGTGCCACGGGACACGCTCAATAGCAATCCGATCCCCGTCATCGCCGCGACCATCGAAGAGCCGCCGTAGCTGATGAACGGCAACGGCATGCCGGTGAACGGGATCACCGCCGTCACCACGCCGATGTTGATGATCGCCTGGAACACCAGCCAGAAGGTGACCCCGGAAGCCAACAACGTGCCGAAGTTATCGTCCGCATGCAGCGCGATGCGAAACCCCCGATACATCAGCCCGGCGAACAGCCCCACGACCAACAACGTGCCGATCAACCCCGCATCGCGCCCCACCACGGCCAGGATCGCATCGCTCCACCCGAGGGGGAGATACACGCTCGGATCCAGCTGAGTGGCCCCCGGCCCATCCCCCACGATCCCCCCCTGTGCCAGCAGCAGGACGGCCAGGCGGACATGGTCGCTGCCGCCTTTCGTGGGATCCCGCAAGAACTCGATGTGCTGCTGCACACGGGCGAGCGCGTGCTCGGACTGACTGATCAGCAAGGCAAAGGTCAATCCCAACACGACCACCGCGATCCCCACCTGCTTCAAATCGGCGCCGGCGATGAAGAACATGGTCATGGCCGTGGCAACCACCAAAATCGAGGTGCTGAAATCCGGCTCCGACACGATCAACATCGTGATGATCCCCAACAACACGGAGAAGGGGATCAAACCCAGACGGATATCCCGCAACGTCTTCTCCCGACTGGCCAGCCAGGCGGCGATGTAGATCACTACGGCGAGCTTGGCCAGCTCGCTCGGCTGGACGCTGCCGTTGAAGAGGGCCCGACGGGCGCCGAAGCGCTCGGTGGGCATGATCAAGACCAGCACCAACAGGATGAGCGCCACGATCATAATCGGGATCGCGAACTGGCGCCACACGGTGTAGTCGATGGCCGCGACGACCCCCATGGCCATGACCCCCAATAACGCCCACCGGATCTGCCGGATGAGGAGACGCGTCGGTTCTCCCCACCTCTCCTGCGACGCCGCGTAGCTGGCGCTATACACGGAGATCACTCCGAACGCCAACAGGCTGACGATGATCGCCAGGAGGAAGAGGTCAACCCGATGCAGGGTGTCGCTTTCTCCACGCATAGAGCACCCTCACAGCGCCCGAACGAGATGACGAAAGTGCTCACCCCGCTCGGCGAAATCTCGATAGGCGTCGAAGCTGGTCCCGCCCGGCGCGAGCAGGACCACCTCACCCGGCCGCGCCGTGCGGGCCGCCGCACGCACCGCCGAAGCCAGATCCTCGCAGATGGAGACCCCCTCCAGCCGACCGTTCGCCATCCCCTCCGCCTCACGCCGGACCACGTCCGCGATCATGGGACCGGCCTCGCCGAAGCAGATGAGATGACGCACGCGTCGCCGCACCTCCCGAGCGAACACATCCCAGGGCAGTTTCTTATCCCGTCCTCCAGCCAGAAGCACCAAAGGCTGCTCGAACGAACGCAACGCCGCGATGGCGCGCTCCGGCGCCGTCGCAATGGAATCGTTGACCCAGAGCACGCCGTTCCACTCCCGCACCACCTCCAGGCGGTGCTCGACCCCTCGAAAGGCCCGCACCGCCTCCGCCATGGCCGCCACAGGCACCCCAACGGCCCCGGCGATGGCGCACGCGGCCAACACGTTCCACACATTGTGTTCGCCGCGCAGCCGGATATCCGCTAGCGGCAACACCGGCTCCTCATTCCCCTCCCGCCGCAGGATCACCCGGCCATCGCGCACGAAAGCCCCCTCGGGCACCTCCCGACGGGCGCTGAACCCCACGCGGCGCGCGGCCAGCGGGAACTCGACGGCCGGCTGGCCGCGGCCGGCCGGGATCTCCACCCGCCCGGTCCGCCACCAGGGGCCGGTCACGGCGTCGTCCGCGGCGAGAACGGCCACATCCCCCGATCCCTGCCATCGCAAGATATGGGCCTTGGCGGCCGTGTAGTGGCTCATGGACGGATGGCGATCCAGATGATTCGGCGTGACGTTTAACACGGCCGCGATGTGGGGGCTGCGCGTGCACAACTCCAGCTGGAAACTGGACAGCTCCAACACCAGCCAATCCGTGGCGGCGACATCCTCCAGCCGGTCGATCAGCGGCAGGCCGATGTTGCCCCCCACGTGGGCGGTGATCCCCGCGGCCCTCAGGATCTCCCCCACCAGCGCGGTGGTGGTCGTCTTCCCCGCCGATCCGGTGATCCCGATCACCGGGGCCGGCGATCGCTCCAGGGTGAGCTGGGTATCGTTGCTCAGCGGGATGCCGCGCGCCCGGGCGGCCCGGACGATGGGCAGATCGGTGGGGACCCCGCCGCTCAGGCAGAGCAGATCGCAGTCATCCAGCAGTTGCTCCGGATGCCCGCCCAACGCATACCGGACCGGCAAACCCTCCAGGGCCGCCATCGCCTCTCGCAGTTCGGAGACGGGCAGCCTGTCGCTGACGGTCACCCGGGCGCCCTGCGCGACGAAAAAGCGAGCCAGCGCCATACCCTGGCGGGCCAACCCCAGGATGACCACCGATTTCCCTGCCCAGGTCGTCACGGCCTTCCCCATATGCACTGCCTCATAGCAGCGCCAAGGCGATCCCCAACATGGCACACAGAATAG
Organism: Chloroflexota bacterium; assembly: GCA_013152435.1. NCBI lineage: Bacteria > Bacillati > Chloroflexota > Chloroflexota bacterium. The sequence continues at coordinate 18,313 of JAADGJ010000081.1, forward strand.
AGACCAGCCAAAACCGCTGCACTACCTGGGTCTCCGACCAGCCGAGCAACTCGAAGTGATGATGGAGCGGCGCCATCTTGAACAGGCGACGTCCCTCGCCATAGCGATGCTTCGTGTACTTGAAATAGGCCACCTGCAGGATCACCGACATCGCCTCGGCCACCGGGATAAAGGCGATAACGGGCAGCAACAGCCACTGACCGGTCATCAGCGCCACGACGGCCAGCGTGGCCCCCAGGGCCAGCGAGCCCGTGTCGCCCATGAAAAGCTCCGCCGGATGCGCGTTGTACCACAGAAAGGCCAGCAAAGCCCCCACGACCGTGAAGGTGAAGGCGACCAACCACGCCTGCCCCTGAAGATACGCGATGACGCCATAAGCTACGAAGGCGATGGCCGATACGCTCCCCGCCAGCGCATCGAGCCCATCGCTCAGGTTGATCGCGTTGGAGGTGCCGACGATGATGAACACCGAGATGGGGAGGATGAGCGGGCCCACATGCACGAACTCCCGCACGGTGGGGATGCCCACATAATCCAGCTCCGGCGGCCCGAAGTAGAGCACCAGGGCGATGACCGTGGCGAACACGACCTGCCACCAGGCCTTGGATCGAGCCATCAGCCCCTCTCCCCGGGCCCTTCGGCCGCGCACCCCCTCCAGATCGTCAATGAACCCCAGCAGCCCGAACATCACCATGCACCCCATCAGGAGCAGCGTAGACTGCCCGATGTAGTTGAACCCCAACAGGTTCGCCACGTTCAAAGCGCCGGTGATGAGCACGACGGGGATCACGATCATCAATCCGCCGGTGGTCGGCGTCCCGGTCTTGACCTGATGACTGCTCGGGCCCTCGATGCGAATCTGCTTGCCGATGCCGTATCGCTGTAGCAGGTTGATGAGCGGCCGCCCCCAGATCACGGCGAGAAAGAAAGAGATCGTCCCCAGGGTCAGCGAATAGGCCATCAACCGTTACCCCGTCGGCTGAGCGCGTTCACGATCTGCTCCATCTGCTGCGCACGCGAGCCCTTGACCAGGATGATGTCCCCTCGGCGGATCAGCCCACGCAATGTCGCCAGCGCCTCCTCATTACTCGCAACGATCACCACGTCGGATAGGGAGAGGCCGGAAGCGATCGCCTCCTGCCCGATCAGGCGGGCCCGGGGGCCTACCGTGATCAGCTTTTGGACCACATCGGCCGCCCGCCGGCCGACGATGATGTGCCCCTCCCGCTCATAGCTGCCCAGCTCCAACATGTCTCCCAGCACGGCGATGCGTCGCCCGCGATCCTCCGGCGTCAGATCGGCCAGCAGGTTGAGCGCCGCGATGGTGGAGGCCGGGCTGGCATTGTACGTGTCGTCGATGATCGTGGCCCCCCGCAGCCCCGGCACCACCACCAGCCGGAGCTGGCCGGACACATCCTGCAGCCCCGCGATGATCTCGTCCCAGCCCATGCCCTCAACCAGGCCGACAGCCGCGGCGCGCAGGGCGGTGTGCACGCTGTGCCGCCCCAACAGCGGCACCTTCACATGCAAGATCTCGTCGCCGTGATGGAATCGGAACCGGATGCCCTGCAACCCGGCGCTCTCGATCTCGTCCGCCCACAGATCGCACTCCGGCGTCAGGCCGTAAAAGAAGACCCTCGCCCGGGTCTGATCCGCCATGGCGCGCACCCATGGATCATCATGATTGAGCACGGCCACGCCCTCGGGCGCCACCGGCAGCGCCTGCACGAGCTCCGCCTTGGCCTGGGCGACGCGATCGATGGTCCCCAGCCGCTCCAGATGGCTGGGCCCCACGTTGGTGACCACGCCGACGTGGGGGCAGCTGATGGCGCATAGCTGGGCGATCTCCCCCACGGCGTACATGCCCATCTCCAGAACGACGCGCTCGTGTTCGGGCTTCAGCGACAGCAGTGTTAGCGGAAGGCCGATCTCGTTGTTGTAGTTGCCCGCGCTCTTGAGCACGCGATAGCGCCGTTTGAGCACGCGGGCGATGAGCTCCTTGGTGGAGGTCTTGCCCACGCTGCCGGTAACGCCGATCACCCGCGGCGAAAACCGGGATCGCCACGCAGCCGCCAGCTGCTGGAGCCCAGCCAGGCTATCCGGGACGAGGAACAGCACCGCCTGGGAGTTGGCCGACTTCTTGATCCGGTGCTGCCATCGATGCTGCCACCCGCCCGCCTGGGTGTCCACGACGCTCGCCAGGCGCTCCAATCCCTCCGGCACGCGCTGCACGATGGCGCCGATGGCGCCCGCCGCCAGCGCATCGCGCACGAAGTCGTGCCCATCGGCGCGCTCGCCGCGCAGCGCGACGAACAGACTGCCCGCCTGGGCCAGGCGGGAGTCGATCACGACGTCCGAGACGATCTTGGCGTTGAGCGCCCTGGGAGCGGGTCGCTGACAGAGCGCCGTCCAAACATCTGCTAAAGTGAGCTGGCTCACATCGCCCCTCACCCTATGGGGTATGGTCCGGCGGTATGTGCAACATACGGACCAGCCGATTCGCGATGTTCTGGAACACGGGCACAGCTACCTGGCTCGCCCACATGGAACGCGTGGGGCGGTCCAACGTGACGAGGATGATGATCTGTGGGTCGTCCGCGGGCAGGAAGGCCACGTATGTGGTGATGACCTCGTCATCACTGTAGCCTGTCGAGGTAGGGATCTGGGCTGTGCCCGTCTTACCAGCTACCTTATACCCCGGGACCAGGTTCGCGTCAATTCCACGGGCCGTGGCCTCGGCCATGAGCTGTCTCATATATCGGGCGGTCTCCACGGAGATGGCCCGTTGGTAAGGACGCGGGTGGGTGGGGATCACCCGCCCATGATCGACGACCATGCGCACCACACGGGGGTGCATGGCCACCCCGTCATTGGCGATGGCCGAAACGGCGGTGATCAGCTGGATGGGCGTGACCGTCATGCCCTGCCCGTAGGCGTTGGTCACCAGATCCGACGGGCTCCACATGGAGCTGTCCGGCGTCTTGATGAGGCCCGACACCTCACCCGCCAGATCGATCTCGGTCACCCGCCCAAAGCCAAACCGCTTGATGTAGTCGTAAAACGTCTCCGCGCCCATCTCCATGCTGATCTTCGCGGCCCCAACGTTCAGGGATAGCGCCAGGATATCCGTCAGCGTGACGGTCCCATGAGCGCGATAATCGGAGTTGTGGATCTCTCGATCCCCAACCCGGAGGACGCCCTCGTCCTGGAAGGTCTGATCCGGGGAGATCTTCCCGGAATCGAGGCCGGCGGCCAGGGTGATCACCTTTACGACGGAGCCCGGCTCGTACGGCCAGCTGATGGCCCGGTTAATCTGCTGCTGGTCCTCGCTCTCACTATAACGGTTGGGATCAAACGCCGGTTCATTGGCCATGGCCAGCACTTCGCCCGTCTTGGGATTCATGACGATGATCGTGCCAGCCTGAGCGCCGTAGTACTCCACCGCCCGGCGGAGCTCCTTCTCCACCAGGTGCTGAACGCCCACATCCAGCGTCAGGACCAGATCACGCCCCACCGCCGACGGGATGTACAGCGAGAAGTCCGCCGGGAGGGACACATCATCGACCTTTCCGCTGCGCATGACGCTGGCGCCGGTGAGGAATTCCTGGTAAAATCCCTCTACACCGAAGAACGCCAGGCCGTCGATATTCACGAACCCCAGCGCATGAACGGCCAGACTGCCCTGGGGATAATAGCGCCTCGGGTAAGGAGTGACGCTCACGGGCAACCAGAGACTCCGTTCCTCTTCGCGCTTGCTATCCTCCGCCGCGCGCTTGCGGTCGGCGATCTTCTCGCCTTGGGGTTCTTCGATCCCTTTGGCGAGCACGACATAGGGGGCATCCGAGGGAGCGGACCGGATCCGCTCCAGGATCTCCTCCGATGTCAGCCCGATAAGCGGAGAGAGCGTCTGGGCCAGCGCCTCCTCGTCCGAGATCAGGCCAGGCGACACGTCCACCTCCCATAGAAAGATGTCGGTGGCCAGGAGACGGCCGGCCTGATCGACGATGTTGCCACGGGCCCGGCGGACGACGGCCGCGGAAGCGGAGTTGCCTTGACGCGCCGCCTCCAACAACGTGTGGCGCTCCAGGACCTGAAGGCGCACGAGCTGAAGGACGAGCACGAACAGCAAAAAGGCCAGGCCGATCGCGGTGGCCAGGACGCGGCCCTGGGCGCGCGAGGACGATTCGTCGACGATCATGCAGGCCCCTCAGCGTCTTGCCTGGGCGTACACGGTCGGATGCAAGCGCTCGGTGATTCGATTCAGCGCCACCTCCCACCACGGCGCCCGTTCCGGAGCCGCGGGGGTGGGCGCCGCCCGGACGGTGGCCTCAGGCGCGTCCGCTGTGACGTTCATACGAACGATCATCCGGTTTTGAGGAGGCTGGTATCCCAGCTCCCGGGCGCGTCTTTCGACGTAGTCTACGTCCGTGTACATCCCTATCTGCCGGATGATCTCGGCGTTTTCCCGCTGGATGCGGTTGTACTCCTCCCGGAGATTGCGAATCTCCATTTGGGTGGCCTTGATCTCGCTGGCGGACTGGACGTAGAAGGCAATCGCCGTACACAGGATGGCCAGGATAGCGAGGAATCGGATGAAAAAGTAAAAGTCCTCGGAGATCGTACGGCGGCGAGACCCTGCCCACCAGGTCGTTGTTGGGAACGAGTTGGCTGCACGCTGTAACATGGCTCTGCTCCTACTGGCCTGCGATCGAAACCGCTCGCCTCACTCGGCAGTCGCCTTGGTCACCCAGGCGAATCGGGCAAACGCTCGGCGACGCGCAACCGGGCGCTGCGGCTCCTGGGGTTCCGGGCCACCTCCTCGGCGCTCGGCCGCTGCGGGCGTCGGGTGATGACCCGTAGCGTGGCCTTATGGCCGCAGACGCATTCCGGTATGTCCGGCGGACAGATGCAGTCTTGCGATTCCCGCCGAAAAAACTGCTTGACAATCCGATCTTCCAGCGAATGAAAGGAGATGACGACCAGTCTTCCACCCGGCCGAAGCAGGCTGACCGCCTGCGGCAACACGGACGTGAGCGCCTCCAGCTCCCGGTTCACGGCGATCCGAAGCGCCTGAAAGGTGCGCGTCGCCGGATGGATGCGGTCCCGTCGACCGCCGACGGCGGCCTGGATCACCTCCGCCAGGTGGGCGGCGTCCCGGATCGGGCGGGCCCGCACGATGGCCCTGGCGATGCGGCGGGACCGACGCTCCTCGCCGTAGCGATAGATCAAATCGGCGATCTCCTCCTCCGGCAGCCGGTTGACCAGATCGCCGGCCGATGTATCCTGGGTCGGGTCGAACCGCATATCCAGCGGGCCGGCAGCCCGGAAGCTGAAGCCACGACGCTCGTCCGCCAACTGAAAGGAGGAGAGTCCCAGGTCCAACAGGATCCCTCCGACGGCGGTGAAGCCATGCGCCAGGGCGACCTCGTGTAGCCGGGCGAAGTTCGCATGCACGAGCACCACACGACCGGCCGCAAGCTCGGCCTGGAACCGCCGCCGACAGCGGTCGATGGCGGTCGGGTCCGCATCCAGTCCCAGGAGGCGTCCATTCGGGGCGATCGCCTGCAGAATAGCCGCCGCATGCCCCCCGCCCCCCACGGTTCCGTCGATGGCGTCGTCCCCGGGGCGCAGGGCCAGCCCCTGGAGCACCTCGGCCAGCATCACCGGCTGATGATCGACCGTCTCGGCAGCGTCTTCGGACATCACAGATCAGATTTCCAGCGCCGCGAAGTAGTCCCTGGAGAAGGAGCCGTCCTCGAACTGGGACTCGATCTCACGCCACGCATCGGGCGCCCACAGCTCGATGTACGTGTTCAAGCCGACGATGATGACCTCCGAGTCGATGTGGGCGTACTGCCGCAGGCGGGGCGGCACGATGATCCGCCCCTGCCGGTCCATACTCAAATCTTCTGCAAAAGCGTACAGGAGGCGACGGATATTACTGGCTCGTGTGTCCAGCTTCGGCAGCGCATCGATACGCTCGGACAGCGCACGCCACTCGGTTAGAGGATAGAGGACAATCTGACCCTGGTGGCCGCGGGTGGCGACCATCCCATCCGCCAGGTCTTCGCGGTACTTGGCGGGGATGGTCAGGCGGCCCTTCTCGTCGAGGTTGTGGGTGTACTGTCCGAGAAACATTTGTTCTGCCGTGTCCCGAGTAGCAGAGAGGGTTGCGCCCTCCACTTTGGGCAACAACCCTCCCATACCGCACCACTTTGTCCCACCAGCATTATAACATGATTTAGTTGACCCGGCAAGGGTTTTGTGTCGCCCTAGCCGAAATTTTAAGGTCTTTTCGCGGGGTACTGTAGTACTATTTATTGGATGATTTTCGAGTTTTGGAGAGGAAGAGAGGCTGATAGCCTCCCTCATGGGTGTTGCCGGGGCAGGGGCGCCGCATGAATCGCCCCATTCGCATCAACTTATAGATCTTCGCGTGGTGAAAGAAACATGCGGGCCGCGTCATTCGTTTCGGATAAGTAGGGGCGACCCACTGGATCGCCCTTTCCTGAAGACCAGGGTTCATATGTTGCTTTATCTAAGAGCGTGTCTGAAAATTTACCGGCAAGATGTTTTGAGGGGTCTCCCTCAACGACCAGCTTCACAGGGGGAGGTGTGGAGGGGAGGACCCCTCCACGAAAATCCCACTTTTCTGGCCTGTACCTGCCTCTCTCGGCCCTTTCCGCAGGACCCAGGCCGAGGCCAGGCAGGTCGAGGGCAAAAGAAGGGCTTTTTCCGGAGGGGCTTCCCCTCCGAGCCATCCCAGAGAGGCGAGCATGCCCTGCCCCATGTCGTGTATTCCAATATGAGCGATCGAGAAGGGAACCACAGAGGAAAGGGAGAGAGGCGATGAGCGCACAGATCCCCAGCGCGTTTATGGACCTGTTGACGGAGAAGCGGGCGTTCGCCCATCTGGCTACGGTGATGCCCGACGGCACGCCGCAGGTGACGCCGGTATGGTTCGATTGGGACGGTACCCACGTGCGGGTGAACTCGGCCCGCGGCCGACAGAAGGACCGCAACCTGCGCCGGGTGCGCTACGCGGCGCTGTCCATCCAGGACCCAGACGACCCCTATCGCTACATCGCCATCCGGGGCCCGGTGGTGGAGATCACCGAGGAGGGGGCGGACGAGCACATCGACCTGCTGTCCCGGAAGTACACCGGCGCCGATTACGCCCATCGCCAGCCGGGCGAGGTGCGGGTCATCTATAAGATCCTGCCCGAGCACGTGGCGACCATGGGGTAACGCCCCTACCCCGCCTCGTCCTCGGGCGCCCGGCCGTAGAGCGCCGTCATCTCCGCCAGACGCGCCCGCATCCACGGCTGCACCTGCTCCCAGCGCAGCCGCCACGTCCAGTTGCCGGACGCCCGGCCGGGCGTGTTCATGCGCGCCTCGGAGCCTAGGGAGAGCACATCCTGCATGGGCACGATGGCCATCTCCGCCACCGACGACAGGGCCGCCCGAATGAAGTCCCAGGCGACGTCCTGCCCATCCCGGGCCAGGTAACGACGCACGTGGTCCTGCACCTCCGGCAGCGCGCTGCGGTACCATCCGACCGTGGTGTCGTTGTCGTGCGTGCCCGTGTATACGACGCAATGCGGGATGTGATTGTGGGGCAGGTATGGATGGCTGGCCGGCCCGCCGAAGGCGAACTGCAACACCCGCATGCCCGGGAACCCCAGACGATCCCGTAACGCCTCCACCTCCGGCGTGATGAGGCCCAGATCCTCGGCGATGATGGGCAGCTCGCCCAGGGCGGCGCGGACGGCGGAGAACAACGCCTCGCCCGGGGCCTCCACCCAACGGCCGTTGACGGCCGTATCCTCCCCGGCCGGGACCTCCCAATACGCCTGAAACCCCCGAAAGTGGTCGATCCGGACGATGTCCACCATCTGGAACATAGCCCGAAAGCGTTCGATCCACCAGGCATACCCCTGCTGCGCCATCACGTCCCAGCGATAGAGCGGGTTGCCCCACAGCTGGCCGGTGGGACTGAAGTAGTCGGGCGGCACGCCGGCCACCACCGTAGGGCGCCCCTCCTCGTCCAGATGGAACAGATCCGGATTGGCCCACACGTCCGCGCTGTCGTAAGCCACGAAGATGGGAAGGTCGCCGATGATGCGCACACCCCGCTCATGGGCATAGGCGCGCAACGCCTGCCACTGCTCGAAGAAGCACCACTGCACATACCGATGGAGCTGCATCTCCTCCGCCAGCCGGCCGGACCATTCGGCCACCGCCTCCGGCCGATGCGTGCGGATGGGTAGCGGCCACGCGTCCCAACGAGCGCCACCAAAGTGCGCCTTCAGCGCCATGAACAGCGCGAAATCATCCAGCCAGGCGGCCTGCTCCCGGCAGAACGCCTCGAAGCGGGCCCGCTGCTCACCGCCACCATGCTCCCGGAAGTGGGCGAAGGACCGCTCCAGTAAGGGCATCTTCCACGCGATCACCTGGCCGTAGTCCACGCGGCCATCGGGGAAGGTGGGCGCATCATCCAGCGCGTCGGCGGGCAGGAGCCCGTGTGCCATCAGCCGCTCCGGGCTGATCAGCAGCGGGTTGCCGGCGAAGGCGGAGAGGGCCTGATAGGGCGAGTCGCCGTAGCCGGTGGGCCCCAAAGGCATCACCTGCCAGAGCCGCTGGCCCGTCTCCGCCAGGAAATCCACGAACCGACACGCCTCGTCGCCCAGATCGCCGATGCCGAAGCGCCCGGGCAGGGAAGTAGGATGCAGCAGGATGCCGCTGGATCGGGGCAGACCGAACATGGTCATCCTCCCGTGTCGGCGTCCGATTCCAGCACATGGATCGAACGCCTGTGTGTGTGCGCGGCGGGGTTCCGGCCGCAGATGTCCGTCATATCCCGCAACGCCGCGGTCAGCTCATCGGTGAGCGCGCCCGGCGGACACCGCCACTGCCAGTTGCCGCCGAAGCTGCCCGGCAGGTTCATGCGGGCGTCGGAGCCCAGGCGGAGCAGGTCCTGCATGGGCGCCACCGCGGTATCGGCCACGGAGGTCCACGCCAGGTGCATCATGTCCCAGGCGATGTCGGAGCCGTCCGAGCGCAGATAGCGCAGCGCGAGGTCGCGCTCCTCTGGCGTGGAGCTATGCCGGAACCAGCCGACGGTGGTGTCGTTGTCGTGGGTGCCCGTATAGACGACGCAGTTGCGCGGGTAGTTATGGGGCAGATAGGGGTCGAATCCGTCCGTGCCGAAGGCGAACTGGAGCACCTTCATGCCCGGGAAGCCGAACTGATCCCGCAGGGCGGTCACCTCCGGCGTGATGAACCCCAGGTCCTCGGCGATGATGGGCAGTTCGCCCAGGGCGGCCAGCACCGTCTCGAAGAAGTCGGCCCCGGGCCCCTTGACCCAGCGGCCGTTGACCGCCGTATCCTCTCCGGCCGGGACCTCCCAGTACGCCTCGAAGCCGCGAAAGTGATCCACCCGGGCCACGTCCACCAGCCGGAAGATGGCCCGAAAGCGCTCGATCCACCAGGCGTACCCGTTCTGCTTCATCACGTCCCATCGATAGAGCGGATTGCCCCACAGCTGGCCGGTGGCGCTGAAGTAGTCGGGTGGCACACCGGCCACCACCGTGGGATGGGCCTCCTCGTCGAAATGGAACAGGTGCGGATTGGCCCAGGCGTCCGCGCTGTCATGGGCCACAAAGATGGGGATATCGCCGATGATGCGCACGCCCCGCTCGTTGGCGTACGCCTTCAGCGCCCGCCACTGACGGAAGAACAGCCACTGCTGGTAGCGATAGAAGCTCATGGCGTCCGCCAGACGGCCGACGGCCTCCCGAATCGCCTCCGGCTGACGCATGCGCAGCGGCCGATCCCATTCCCACCACGGAGCGCCGCCGTGCTCATCCTTGAGCGCCATGAAGAGCGCGAAGTCCTCCAGCCACCCGGCCTCCTCCCGGCAGAACCGATCGAACTCGTCGCGCAGTTGCGGCGCGGCGCGCTGCTGGAAGTGATCGAAGGAGGCGCTCAGTAGCGCCCGCTTCCAGGGGATGACGCGGCCGAAGTCGACACGGCGCGGGTCGAACGTGGGGATATCGGCCAGAAGCCCGGGATCTAGCAGTTCCTCCTCGGCCAGCCGGTCGGGGCTGATCAGGAGCGGGTTCCCGGCGAAGGCCGAGAAGCACTGATAGGGGGAGTCGCCGTAGCCGGTGGGGCCCAGGGGCAGCACCTGCCAGTAGCGCTGGCTCGCCGCGGCCAGGAAATCGACGAATCGGTAGGCGGCAGGGCCCAGATCGCCGATGCCGGGCGAGTCGGGAAGGCTGGTCGGATGCAGCAGAACGCCGGAGGCGCGGGGAAAGCGCATATGGGACCTCCCGTGGGAGATGGGATGGATGACGAAGGACGAACGACGAAAAGATCGGCTTCGTCCGTAATTCGCGCCTTGTGAGGCGGGACCATAGCGCATTATAACACACCCTCATAGCAAAACCCCCGGCCTCTTCGAGAAGCCGGGGGCTTATTGCACCTACCATTGGTTGAGCGGTAATCACCCACATCTAGCGCTCATAGGTAACCACCACTTGGCTGGAACTGCACAGGCCTCACGTATACCGACCATAGCGGCGGGCGGCCTCGATCATCGCGTGGACGTTCTCGGGTGGGGTCTCAGGCGGCAGGGCACATCCAGGCCCCAGGATGAAGCCCCCTCCCGGCGCCAGGATCTCGATCGCCTCCCGACACTTCTCCTCCACCAGATCCGGCGTACCCAAAGCCATCACGTTGTTGGGATCGACCGGCCCCAGGACGGTGGTCTTCCCCCGAGTGGCCTCCTTCACCTTGCGCATATCGGCCTTGTAATCCAGCTCCAATATCGCCGCGCCCGTCTCCACCATCTTGTGCACAATCGGAGTGGTGTCACCACAGATATGATACGCCAGGAGGATGCCCCTCTCCTTCAACCGCTCCACCAGCCTCTTGGCATAAGGCCATTCGTATTCCAGGTAGACCCTAGGCGAGCAGACATCGGGGCCGGCCAGCGATTCGCCGATGGAGGTGACGTGTGCTCCCTGCTCGATCTGCGCCACCGCGTACCGACAGCAGACTTCCAGGCTGAACTCCAGCAGGCGATGGATCTGCTCCGGCCTCTCGTTGAGGCTGATCTGTAACAGGAACTCCTCCATCCCCAGGAGAAGCGAGGCCAGGGAGAACGGCCCCTGATCGGCCCGCCCCAGGATGAAAGCCCTGTCGCCGATCTCCTGCGCGACGATGCGCGTGGCCTTCAAAAGCTCCGGCAAGGGGTGGTCCTTATAGGGATCGGGCATTCTCAGCTTATCCACGTCATCCAGGCTCTTGAGGACGGGCTCTTTGACCACGGGGGCGCTGTCCTCGAGATATTCGACGCCGCAGCCGCAGGCCTCGGCCAGGGCCGCCGTGCCGTTCTCGATCAACAACATATCGTGGCCGAACTCGCGCCAGGCCCGGATCTGTCCCTCAGCCATGGCCTCGCCATCTTGGAGGAACTCAGGGAACGGGATGCCAGAGGCGTAGGCCGTCATCATGAAGTTATGTAAATCCACCGGGACCCGGTCGGGGATCCCCCCACGCAGGACCGTCCAGGTCCGCTCTACTGAGTTCATGGCTTCCGTCGTCATTTATCCTCACCCCTCCCCGCACAGTGGCCACTGCATTAACATGGATACTCGCGCCGACCAGGAGATCACCGCCGGTGTGGGAAGCAACAGCCTCATCAAATTATAAGATCGCGCAACTGGCGGTGTCAAACGACCCCATGCGTGGGCGCATTTCAGTTCGCCCATATTGGCAAACTAAGCGATACGAAAGCGTGACCCCGCATCTCTGGGGTGGCTCGGAGGGGCTGCCGCCCTCCGAAGAACTCTACTTTCAGCCCCTCACCTGCCCCGTGGGGCCGGAGGCCACCGGCCAAAGCCCCAACCAGGCAGGTAAAGGGCGAGAAAAAGAGTTTTTCTGCGGAGGGGGGGGCTTCCCCTCCGCGCCTCCCCTTCCAGGTGCGACCGCCCGTGGAAGGAAAAAGCGACAGGCGGGGGCCTCGCTCATGCTGTTAAGTTGATCGCCTGTTCCAAACATGAGCGTTTCAGTTTAGTAGCGTGGGTTGCCTCCCGTACGCGGGCGTGTTATATTCCCCCGCTGGGAGGTGAACTCATGACCGATCTCATTCGTGTGGTGCAATACGGCCTTGGCCCTATCGGCAGCGCCATCGCCCGGCACGTGGTGGAGCGCCCCGGGCTGGCGCTGGTGGGCGCGGTGGATATCGACCCGCAGAAGGTCGGCCGCGACGCCGGTGAGGTGATCGGCCTGGGGCGACCGCTGGGCTTCCCCGTGCACGCTCACCTGTCCGAGGCGCTGGCCGGGACGGCCGCCGACGTCGCCGTGCACTCTACCGGCTCCTACTTCGACCTGTTCAAGCCCCAGATCATCGAGATCCTGGAGGCCGGACTGGATGTGGTCTCCACCGCGGAGGAGCTATCCTTCCCCTGGATCGCCCATCCGGCAGAGGCGGAGGAGATCGACGCGGCCGCCCGGCGCTGCGGGAAGACGGCCCTGGGCACCGGCGTAAACCCCGGCTTCCTCATGGACACGCTGCCCATCACCCTGACCGCCATCTGCCAGTCCGTGGATCACATCGCGGTGACCCGGGTGATCAACGCCTCCAACCGGCGGGGGCCGTTTCAGCGCAAGATCGGCGCGGGCATGACGCCCGAGGCGTTTCGGGAGAAGATGGCGGCCGGCCGGATGGGGCACGTCGGCCTGCGGGAGTCGATGGATCACATCGCCGACACGCTGGGGAAACGGCTGGTGCGCTACGAGGAGCGCGTGGAGCCCGTGCTGGCCGAACGACCGATCCGTACCCCCTACGTCGATGTGGCACCGGGACAAGTACGCGGCCTGAGGCAGGAGGGGCGCGGGTACACGGAGGCCGGCGAGTTCGTCGTGCTGACGTTCGTGGCGGCACTGGAAGCCGGCGACGAGCAGGATACCATCACCATCACGGGGAAGCCGGATTTGGAGGTCGTGCTGCGGGGGACCAACGGGGATCTGGCGACGGTGGCCATGGCGGTGAACGCCATCCCACGCGTGGTTGCGGCCCCGCCCGGCCTGGTCACCATGCGGGACCTGCCGCCGGTACACCATTGGTAACGCCAACGGGAGCTCGGCTCCCAGCGAGGGCCGGGCTCCCGTCGCTCAGGAAGGATCTTCTATCGCCGCCTTCCCCCCCAAAGCGGCCGCCCCTGAAAGGGGAGGTGCGGAGGCGAAGCCCCTCCGCACAGAAAATGCTTTTTCCCGCCTTTACCTGCCTGATTGGGGTTTTAGTCTGCGGCATCCGGCCCCACGGGGCAGGTCAAGAGCTGAAAATGGGGTTCTTCGGAGGGGCTGGCGCCCCTCCGAAGAACCCCATGGATGCGAAGCCACACCTCCATACCAGCATATAAGGCAACGCGACCTCGCCTCCACCCATTATGACCGATTAAGAATCTGAGCCAGTTCGTCCAGGAGGCGATGGAACGTCTCCACGTCCTCGCAACGGAGCAGGGAGTGGCGGAGGCGACGGATCCGATAGTTAGTAGCCCTTCAGGTAGCACGGGATGTGCTTCCGCATCAGGATGATCCCCAACGGCTCGCCATAAAAGTCCAGCATCTCCCGCAGATGGCGGCGGATCATCGCGATCTTCTCCTCAACGGACACCTGCTCGCGATCGATCCGCTGGAAGATCCAGGGATGCCCCATGGCACCACGCCCGATCATCACGGCATCACAGCCGGTCTCGGCAAACATCCGGTCGATATCGGCCACCGTGACCACATCGCCATTGCCGATAACGGGCACGGAGACCGCCTGCTTGACCTCGGCGATGGCCTCCCAGGCGGCCGGATGGCTATAATCCTGATCCCGCGTCCGGGCGTGCACGGCGATCAACGCCGCCCCGTTCTCCTCCATCGCCCGGGCGACCTCCAGATAGTTGCGGCTCTGGACGTCCCATCCCAGACGGATCTTGCCCGTGACGGGAACCGACAGCGCGGCCGTCAGCTTCCGGAAGATGCGGGCGATCTTGACCGGATCCCGCAGGAGGGCAGCCCCAGCGCCCCCCGAGCACACGCGTCGCGCCGGGCACCCCAAGTTTAGATCGATGATGTCCGGCCCCAACCCCTCGATGCGCTTGGCGGCCTCCACCAGGGAATCCTCCGAGGAGCCGGAGATCTGGAACACCACCGGGCGCTCCTCCGGCTTGTAACGCAGCCGCCGCAGCGCATGACCGGTCAGCGCCCGCTGATGGGAAATGGTGTTGGCCGGGACGAACTCCGTGTAGCTCATGGCCGATCCGAGTTCCCGACAGATCGACCGATAGGGCAGGTCGGAGAACCCGGCCATGGGCGCCAGGATCAAATCGCCGTAGACGGGGACATCGCGAACCCAGAAGCGAGGTCGAGTGACCTCAGTCCCGCTCATGCTCCTCTTCTCGACCCAGAACCCACCGCTCCAGCCACTCCGTCGCCCGCCGCTTGACGTCGATAGACAGCCGCGGCTCGGTGATGCCGTGCTCCTGTCGTGGGTAGATCACCATCTTCACCGGCACGCCCTGCCGCTTCAGCGCGTTGTACAGCTCATGCCCCTGGCCGACCGGCACCCGCTTGTCCACCTCCCCGTGTTGGATCAACGTCGGCGTGCTCACCCCCTTCACGTGGAAGATGGGGGAGTGATCCAGATAGGGCTGCAGATTGTCCCAGAACTCGTAATCGAAGTAATCCGGCAGGAAGCTGGGGATGTCGCTGGTGCCGTTCATGGCGATCAGGTTGGTGACGCCGGCTCCCACGCACGCGGCCTTGAAGCGATCGGTGTGGCCGATGATCCAGGACGTCATGTAACCACCGTAACTCCACCCGAGCACGCCCAGCCGATCCGGATCGGCGATCCCCTGCTCGATCAGGTGATCCACCCCGGCCATGAGGTCGGCATAGTCACCGCCGCCCCAATCGGCGTGATTGGCCAGCCGGAACTCCTTGCCATAGCCGGAGGAACCGCGCGGGTTGGGGCGCAACACGGCGAAGCCACGCTCGGCCAGCGCGGCGGCGTTGGCGTACCGCTCGGGCGAGGCGATGAAGCCCCGGGAGAAGACCCCCGCCGGCCCCCCGTGGATCTCCAGGATCAGCGGATAGCGCCGCCCGGGCTCGTAATCCAGCGGATAGATCAAGATCCCCTCGATCTCCAGACCATCGGGCGCCCTCCAGCGGATCACCTCGGCCTTGGGTAGCGGCGCATCGGGCCAATCCTCGGGCATGGCCGGCCGGGTGACGCACGAGGTCTCCCCGGCCGCCGGGTCCAGCAGGTAGACCGCGTTCGGCTCGTGGAAGTCCTGGCCGACGAAGGCGATCTGCCCGCGGCGGTTGATGGCCGGGAGCGTCTTGAGCCGCTCGTCGTCGGTGATGGGACGCCCGGGCTCTCCCGTGACGGGCAGCGCCCAGATCTGCGATGTGACGCCGCTGGACTCCCACGCGTACACATCCTGGCCATCCTCCGACCAGCCGATCAGGGACGACTGGCCATCCGGGGTGTAGGCCAGAGGCCTCGGCTCGCCCCCGTCCACCGGATAGAGCACGATGCGCCCGACGAAAGCCCAACGGATGGGCCGATCGCTGGTGGCGCAGGCGATCCACTGGCCATCCGGGGAGACGGCCGGCTTCGCCTGCCAGTCGGCGATCACGGCCAGCTCCCGCGGCGTCGCGTCATCCTCGTCCGCGGCGATGAGGGACAGCCGGGTCTCCGGCCAATCCTCGGCCACGGGCGTCGGCCGATGGGTGAAGGCCAGCGTGCGACCGTCGGGCAGCCAGTCGAAGTCCACCACGTGGAAGCGACCGCGCGTGATCTGCCGGGCCTCGGGCAACGTGCGCGGCCCTTCGACGAAGGGCACCACGTACAGATGCTGGAAGTCGAAATCCTCATCCCACAGCTTGGGATCGTCCTTCGCCTTCTGCGCCCTCTCCTCTTCCTCAGATGGCGGTTCGACCATGGTGAAGGCGATCTGCTTGCCGTCGGGGGACCACTTCAGCGCGGACACGTCCGTCTTCTCATACCGGGTCAGCGCCCAGGCCTCGCCCCCGTCGGCGCGCATGACGTAGACGTTGGACTTGCCGTCGCGAGTGGAGAGGAAGGCGATATATCGACCATCCGGCGACCACTGAGCGCCGCGGTTGCTGTACTCGCCAAAGGTGAGCTGGAGGGGATGGCCCCCGTCCGCCGACGCCAGATAGAGATGGGTCAAGAACTCGCTCTTCTCGTCGGTCATCAGCGGCTCCCGCACCGCGTAAACGACCCGCCGGCCATCCGGCGATGGCATGACCTCCGTGATCAGGGGATAATGGACCTGCTTCTCAGCCATCCATCGATATGCGGTCTTCTCGGCCATGAAAGCACTCCTTTACGCGTGACGATGATCAACCCGCCTCCATTGTAGAGGGAAGGGACGGGCCGGTCAAGAACAGGCCGCCGGCGAGTTGCCCCCCGCGCCCATCGGCTGTATCATGCTCCAGCCGATACGCGCGCTCGATGGTCCCCCGGCCGGTGAACGGCCGAAGGGACAGAGGGAGGATACCATGTCCCCATCCGAAGGCGGTGAGATCACCACGCTACAGGCGGAAAAGTTCCCCGCCATCCGACGCCGAATGGCAGCCGATGGACACAGGCCACGATATCACTTCCTCCCCCCTGCCAACTGGATGAACGACCCCAACGGCCTGATCCAATGGCGGGGCCGGTATCATCTCTTCTACCAGCACAACCCATACGGGGCCTACTGGGGATACATGCACTGGGGCCACGCCGTGAGCGACGACCTGATCCACTGGAGCGACCGGCCCATCGCCCTGGCGCCGGAGCCGGGGACCCCGTGGAGCGATGGATATTGGACCGGATGCGCCGTAGACGACGACGGCGTCCCCACGCTGGTGTTCACGAAGCGCGAGGAGGGCCGCGAGCTCGTCTGCCTGGCCACCAGCCGGGATGAGGAGCTGCTAAGCTGGCAGGAGGCCCCTGAGAACCCCGTGATCGACGCGCCGCCAGCGGGCATGAACGTGGTGGGATTTCGCGATCCGTACGTCTGGCGCGAGGGCGACGCGTGGTATATGGTCATCGGAACCGGAATCGTCGACGTGGGCGGCGCCGCCCTGCTCTACAGCTCGCCTGACCTGCGACGCTGGGAATATCTGGGCCCCCTGCTCGTCGGTGAGGCGGCCAGGCACGGGACGATGTGGGAGTGTCCCAATTTCTTCCCGTTAGGCGAAAAGCACGTGCTGATCGTCTCCATCTGGAAGCAAGACCACGTGCGCTACTTCGTGGGCACCTATGCGGATCGCCGGTTCACCCCGGAGCGAGAGGGGGTGATCGACGGGGGGTTCCGCCTCTTCGCGCCGCAGGTGATGCGGGACGATCGAGGACGACGCCTGATGTTCGGGTGGGTGATGGAGGGACGCGCCGAGGCGGCGTGCCGGGAGGCCGGATGGGCGGGCGTCATGTCGCTCCCCCGGGTGCTCTCCCTGTCATCGGATGGGACGCTGGCCACCGCACCGGCTCCCGAGATACGCGCGCTGCGAGGCGAACACTTCCACCTCGGCGCCTCCCCTATCACACCGGGGGCCGAGCGCGTGATGCCCATCTCCGGCGATTGTCTGGAGATCGCAGCCGAGTTCGAGTCAGGCGAGGGGACGCTGGGACTGAAGCTGCGTTGCGCGCCCGACGGCAGCGAGCAGACGATCATCGGATACGACGGCACGACCGGCCGGCTCTTTCTCGATGGCCGACGCACCAGCCTCTCCCCGGATGCCCAAGGCGACTACTACGAGATGCCCTTCTCCCCTCCCGACGACGAGCCGGTCCGGCTCCACATCTTCCTGGACCGCTCCATCGTGGAGGTCTTCGGCAACGATCGCGTCTGCCTGACCGGCCGCGTCTACCCCGAGCGAGCGGACAGCCAGGAGGTTCGGGTGTTCGCCGAGGGAGAAGGGGCACAGCTGAGATCGCTGGACATCTGGCGCATGCAGGCGATCTGGCCGGATGGATCCTGAAGCCGAGAGGCGTTCGGGGAATTCACCGTGAAGGCATCAGGGCACCCAGGGATGCAATCCAGGGGAGGATCGGATCCGCCCTTCCCGACCCGGTAGGCTCTTCAGGCGGATGCTTCATTATGTTCCTGACACACCCGCCTGGCCAGGGCCAGGAAGTAGCGATGAAAGCGGGTATCCATCGTAAGCTCGGGGTGGAAGGCGGTCGCCAGGAGGTTCCCCTGCTGGGCCGCCACGATGGTCCCGCCCTCCAGCCGGGCCAGCGTGGTCACACCATCGCCCACCCGGACGATCTGGGGCGCTCGAATGAACACGGCGTGGAAGGGGCGCCCCCGCTCCCCCGGGTCGGCGACCGCGTCCAGGGCCGGGACCGACAGCTCCGCCTCAAAGCTGGCCACCTGCCGGCCGAAGGCGTTCCGGCGCACCCGGATGCCCATCAGCCCCAGGCACGGCGGAGCGCCCCCCTCGACCTCCCGAGCCAGCAGGATCAACCCGGCGCAAGTGCCCCAGACGGGCTTCCCTGCCTCCGCCATCCGACGGATGGGCTCGAGCAGCCCATAGGCCGCCGCCAGCTTCCCAATGGTCGTGCTCTCTCCGCCCGGGATGATCAGCCCATCGAGCCCCTCCAGCTCCACCGGGAGGCGAACCGGCTCCGCCCCCACCCCCAACGCCTGCAGTATCTGGATGTGCTCGATGAAGGCGCCCTGTAGCGCCAGCACCCCGATCCTCATGGCCTACCAACCTCGCACGGCCAGTCGCTCCTGCGGCGGGATCGCGGCAATCTCCAGCCCACGCATCGGCTCGCCCAGGCCACGCGAGACCTCGGCTAGGACATGCGGGTCGTCATAGTGGGTCACGGCCTGCACGATGGCCTGCGCACGCCGCTCCGGATCGGCGCTCTTGAAGATCCCCGATCCCACGAAGACCCCATCTACCCCCAACTGCATCATCAGCGCGGCGTCGGCCGGGGTCGCGATGCCGCCAGCGGCGAAGTTCACCACCGGCAATCGCCCCAACTCCGCCGTCTCGTTAACCAACGCATAGGGCGCGCCGATCTCCTTGGCGTAGGCCATCCGCTCCTCGGGAGCCATGGTCGTCAGCCGCCGGATCTCGCCCAGGACGGCGCGGGCGTGACGCACGGCTTCCACCACGTTTCCTGTGCCGGCCTCGCCCTTCGTGCGGATCATGGCCGCGCCCTCGCCGATGCGACGCAGCGCCTCGCCCAGGTTGCGGCAGCCACAGACGAACGGCACCTTGAACCGGTGCTTGTCGATATGATGCTCCTCGTCGGCGGGGGTCAGAACCTCCGACTCATCGATGAAGTCCACCCCCAACGCCTCCAGGATCTGAGCCTCCACGAAGTGCCCGATCCGGCACTTGGCCATGACCGGGATGCTGACGGCCTCCATGATCCGGAGGATCCGCTCGGGGTCGCTCATGCGGGCCACGCCGCCCTGCGCGCGGATATCCGCCGGGACGCGCTCCAGCGCCATGACCGCGCAGGCGCCCGCTTCCTCCGCGATCTGCGCCTGCTCCGGCGTGACCACGTCCATGATCACGCCGCCTTTGAGCATCTGAGCCAGACCTCGCTTGACTGTGACGGTGCCCGTTTCCCTTTCCACACGCATCTCCTCGTGCTCGGGTATCGATGCCCACGGCATGGGCACAGAGGCGATCCATGAATCGCCTACAGCCCCGGGGGGAGTCATCCTCACACCACGGGCCGGGGGGCGGAGCTTATCGACGCGACCGCCTCGGCGGCCCGACGCCTTCGCAGCCGACGGATCGCCCGGGCCAGCCGGCGGACGCCCTCCCCGATCTCGGCCTCCGAGGGATAGGAGAAGTTCAGCCGCAGGAAGGACTCACCGTCCCCATCGGGGAAGAAGACCTCGCCGGGCACGAAGACCACCCCCTCGTCGGCCGCTTCCCGGAGCAGATCCCGGGCATGCATCCCGTCCGGTAGACGACACCAGTAGTAAAAGCCTCCCTGTGGGATCTCCCACGTGAGCTCGGAGGCCGCATGACGACGGAGGGCCTGTTCCATCGCGTCCCGCCGCCGTGCATAGGCACGTCGGGCCCACTCCAGATGGTCATCCAGCCGCCCCGTCCGCAACAGCTCGAGCGCCATCATCTGCACCAGCGTGCCCGGGTGCAGATCCGCCATCTGCTTGAGAGCCGTCAACGCCCCCACGATGGACGTCGGGGCCACAAGCCAGCCCAGCCGCAATCCGGGCCCCAGCAGCGCCGAAAAGCTGCCTAGATGGAGCACCCCATCGTGACGATCGGAGGCCAACAGGGGCGCCGGAGGGGCCTCGTCGTAATACAGATCGCCGTAGGAGTCGTCCTCGAGAATCGGCACCTGGAATCGGCGGGCCAGGGAGAGGAGGCGCTGTCTTCGCTCCGGGCTCAACGTGGCGCCGGTCGGGTTCTGGAACGTGGGGATGGTGTAGATCAGCCGGGGGCGATAGCGGGCGAGCATCGGCTCCAGCAGATCAACCCGCATCCCCGCCTCGTCCACAGGCACGCCGATGAGCCGGGCCCCGGCCGCCCGGAAGACGCGCAGCGCGCCCAGGTACGTCGGCGCCTCGACGATCACGACGTCGCCCGGCTCCAGGAGCAACCGGGCCACGAGATCCAGCCCCTGTTGCGAGCCGGACAGGATGAGCACCCGGCTCGCGGAGATACGGCATCCCCTGAAGGCCAGATGTGACGCCAACGCCTCACGCAGCGACTCCAGCCCCTCCGTCGGGGAGTCGCGAAACACTCGGACCTCCTCGCGGGCGACGACGGTGCGCATGAGCTGCTGAAGGTCGACGACGGGGGATGCCTCCGGGGTGGGCACGCCGGTCGCAAGCCCGATGATGCCCTCCTGAGCGGCCAGGCGGGCAACCTCCTGGATGAGCGGATTGTGCAGCCGCCGCGCCCGGGACGTGAGAAGGTTCGACCAGGACAGGGGCAGGCCCAGATCCTCGTCCGCCTCAGAGGAGAGGACAGGCGCACAGACGGTCGTCCCTCGCCCCACATGGGCCTCGACCAAGCCGTCCGCCTGCAGCTCTCGATACGCGTTCACCACTGTAGTGCGGTTGACGCCGAGGGCAGCCGCGAGGGCCCGTTCGGCGGGGAGCCGGGTGCCGGGAGGCAGTCTGCCCGAGAGGATCATCTCTCGGATCTGGTGCCGGATCTGCTGGTAGAGTGGAACCCGACTGTGGCGATCCAGTGTCAGTTGCATTTAGGAAGACCTCGAGCCAATTGGATGGATCCACCCGCCATTGTATCACCGATCTTCCCGCTGTCAACGGCCAATTGGACGACATTTTACACAGTCCAATCCAGCACATGGGTGAGCTGGCTTCAAGAGATGAAGGAGATGCGTGTGGAAGATCGGACAGGCGAGCTCTGAGGGAAAGCGCGGAGGGGATACTGTGCTGAAAAGACGACCAACGATAGACAACCGCCGTTGGTTTTCGTCCGTGGTTCTGCGATCCGCAAGGTCCGCCACGGCGGCTGCCTTGCGGATGATCAGGAGGGAAAAGCGGTCGACTGCCCCTTGTCATATGAAGGGAGGGCCTACAGCATCGGCGCCCGGCCTCGCAGCCAATCGAGCACCCGATCGGGCAACGCGTCCCGGTTGCCCTGTGTGACGGTCCAGAGCTCGACGTCCTCGCGAGCCTTGATCCGATCACACCACGGGTGAGGACGATAGGTGATGGTCGCCAACACGGGCTGGACAGCATCCAGCGCTTCCACCACGGCCTGGCGGAAGCGTTCCGAGAACAGCTCCATCTTGCCGATCTCGTCGATGACGATGAGGCGACGGGCGACCAGCGCCTCCTCCAGCGCCTGCACGCCCACCTCCTCGAACGCCTCCACGTCCACCCCGTACCGCCCGACGCGATGGCGGGAGCGGATGTTCACGTGGGCCAAGGTGGCGCGTCGCCCGTCCAGCGTGCGCACCTCGAACCCGACGCGACGGCCACCCTCGCGTAGCTCGTGGGTCACGAAGCCGCCCGCCGCGCCCGACGGCAGCGCGGCGACGACCTTCTCGACGACGGTGGTCTTCCCGCAGCCGGGCAGCCCGGTGAGCAACAGGTTGTGCGACATCATCCCCTCGCGAGCACAGCCCGCACGTAGGCGATCACCGAGACCCAGGCCACCGTCTGCCCCGTCAGCGTGCGAGCGAACAGATCGCGCACCTCGTCGATCTGTTCGGCCGAGAGGTGCGCAGCCAGCCGCTGTCCATAGCTTGGGCGATCCTTCGACGCCGAGTCGAACCAGCGCTCAATCAGCGCCGGCGTGATGTGCACCTCCGTGGGCTGCTCGACCACCTCCAGGCGGATATCGCTCAGCCCGGCGGCCTCCAGGGCGGCCTCCAGATCCGACGCATCCCAGTTCACCATGGGGTCGTCCGGGTCGGCGTAGATGGCCTCCTCGGCCTGGATGACCCGCTCCGCCAGGTCTGAACCCAGCCGATCCAGCGGCACCAGTCGATAGAGCCGCTGGGCACGCCGCGGGATGGCCTCGGCCAGGCTGAGGCGGCCGCCTGGCCGCAGCAGCGTCGCGATCCGCCGCAGAGCCGCGGGCTTATCCGGATGCCGGGTGAGAGCATTGCGCCCCACGACGGCATCGAAGCGCACGTCCGCATCGCCACGAGCCGCCAGCAACTCTGGTAGCTCGTCCAGATCGCCCTGCATCACGATGGGGCGCTCCACCTCCGGCAGTCGGGCGGCCAGCTCCCGCAGCGCCTCGGCCTCTCGGGCCGTCCGGGCCAGCGTCCACACGCCGCCCTCCGGCACCCGCCGCAACGCCTCCCAGGTCAACAACCCGCTGCCCGCGTTGAGGTCCAGGACCAGATGATGACGCTGCAACCCAGCCGCATCCATCACCCGATCTCGCAGCGCGGCCAGGTGCTCGCCCACGTCGCCGATGGTGCGCTGCAGCCAGCGCTCCCGATCCCGCTCCACACGATCGCCCGTGAACGTCAACACCTCCGGCGGCCCCAAAGCGCCCCCATCGATCATGGCCGCCAGCTGGGCCTCACGCCGCCGGGCCACCTCCTCCCGGATCCTGGCCTCATAACCCTGGTCGGACGGCTGGTAGAAGACCCGCCCCTGCAGGGCGTCGGGCAGGTACTGTTGCGCCACCCAGTGATCCCGGTAGGCGTGAGGATAGAGGTAACCCTGTCCGTGGCCGAACCCCTCCGCATCGCGAGAGGCGTCCCGCAGATGAGCGGGCACCTCCGCCTCCCGCTCCTGTTCCACCACCTTCAGCGCGTCGAAGAACCCCATGGTGCTGTTGGACTTGGGCGCGGTGGCCAGATAGATGGTCGCCTGGGCCAGGTGGAAGCGACCCTCAGGCAGGCCCACGTAGTCGAACGCCTGGGCACAGGCGGTCACCACCTGGATGGCGTTGGGATCGGCCAGGCCCACATCCTCGCTGGCGAAGATGAGCATGCGTCGGAAGATGAAGCGCGGGTCCTCGCCGGCGTACACCATGCGCGCCAGCCAGTAGAGCGCGGCGTCAGGATCGGAGCCGCGCAGCGACTTGATGAAGGCGCTGATGGTGTCAAAGTGGGCGTCGCCCTCCTTGTCGTAGAGGACGGCCCGTCGCTGGATGGACTCCTCCGCCACGGCCATGTCGATGTGGATCACGCCGTCGGGGCCGGGTGGCGTGGTCTCCACCGCCAGCTCCAGCGCGTTGAGCAACGCCCGGGCGTCGCCGTTGGCCACGTTGACCAGGTGATCCAGCGCGTCCTCGTCGATGTGGACCTTCAGCTTGCCATAGCCACGCTCGGGATCCGCCAGCGCCCGCCGGGCGATCTCGCGCAGGTCATCCTCGGTCAGCGGCTTAAGCTGGAAGATGCGAGAACGGGAGATCAGCGGCTTGTTGACCTCGAAGTAGGGGTTCTCCGTGGTGGCGCCGATCAGGATGACCGTGCCGTTCTCCACCCAGGGCAGGAGGGCGTCCTGCTGGGCCTTGTTGAAGCGGTGCACCTCGTCCACGAAGAGGATGGTGCGCTGGCCGAACCGGCCGCGGCGCTCCTGCGCCTCCTTGATGGCCGCGCGGATATCCTTGACCCCGGCCAGCACGGCGTTGATGGCGATGAAGTGGGCGCGGGTGGTGTTGGCGATGATGCGGGCCAGCGTAGTCTTGCCGGTGCCCGGCGGCCCGTAGAAGATGATGGAGGAGAGCTGGTCCGCCTGGATGGCGCGGCGCAACAGCCGGCCGGGGCCGATGATATGTTCCTGGCCGACGAACTCGTCCAGCGTGCGCGGCCGCATGCGGGCGGCCAGCGGCGCCTCCTTCTCGGTTAACTCCTCACGTCGCGCGTCGAACAGGCTTACAGACTCGCTCATACACAGGTATTCTAGCACAGATGAGCGAATCGAAAAAGCGATCTTCACCACCGGGTGGCGCCACTGCCACAGCCCCGCCCGGGCCCGGGCCGCCATCGGGGCCGGGCCCGGCAGGACAGGCATCGCGAGCCGTTCCACGGGACTTCCACTCCTCCGGGACATACGACCGATGCGCCATCGCGTTTGGGGTGAAGGATCAGACATGGTATACTGGCCCGCGTCACGCCCGGGCAACTGTGCCCTCGTGAAATCGGCCCGGCAAACAGCATGGAGGAGAAGCACAATGCAGTATCGTCGTCTGGGAAACGCGGGGATGAAGGTCAGCGAGATCTCGTTGGGAGCGTGGTTAACGTTTGGGGAGAAGGTGGATGAGAAGGCCACCGCCGCGTGCATCGGCGCGGCCATCGATCAGGGGATCAACTTCTTCGATCTGGCCGACGCCTACGCCCGCGGCGAGGCGGAGCGCGTGGTGGGCAAGGTCATCAAAGCCTATCGCCGCAGCGATCTGGTGATTTCCAGCAAGCTATACTGGCCCATGAGCGATAATGTGAACGACCGGGGGCTCAGCCGCAAGCACATCATGGAATCCATCGAGGGCACGCTGCGCCGCCTGGGCACGGACTATATCGACATCTATTTCTGCCATCGGTTCGACCCGGAGACCCCCCTGGAGGAGACGATCCGCGCCATGGATGATCTGGTGCGCCAGGGCAAGGTGCTCTACTGGGGGACCAGCACGTGGACGGCCGCCCAGATCGAGAAGGCGGTGGGGATCGCCAACACGTTGAACCTCTACCGGCCACAGGTCGAGCAGCCCCGCTACAACATGCTCGATCGTCACATCGAGGCGGAGATCATGCCGGTGTGCGCCAGCCATGGGATCGGGCTGACGGTGTATAGCCCGCTGGCCCAGGGCATCCTGACGGGCAAGTACAACGACGGCATCCCCGAGGGCAGCCGGGCGGCCGAGCGCGAGTGGCTTCGCCAGTCCATCGAGGAGAACATCGACAAGGTGCGGCAGCTCACGGCCATCGCCCAGGAGCTGGGGATCCGCATGAGCCAGCTCGCGCTGGCGTGGATCCTGCGCCGCCCGGAGATCAGCAGCGTGATCACCGGCGCCAGCCGGCCGGAGCAGGTGATCGACAACGCGGCCGCCTCCGACGTCACGCTGAGCGAGGACGTGCTCGCCCGGATCGAGGAGATCCTGGGGAACGAAGCGCAATCGGGATGAGTCGCGTGAGGGCTGCCATCCTCACGGAAACAGGAGAGGGCCATGGAGATCCAGATCTTTCCCACGAAAGAGGAGATGGGACAGGCCGCCGCGAAGAAGGCGGCGGAATGCCTGAACGAGGCCATCGCCCGCAAGGGACATGCCGTATTCGTGGCCGCCACGGGCGCCTCGCAATTCGAGTTCCTGGACGCGCTGACGTCCATCCCGGACATCGACTGGTCCAAGACCACCATGTTCCACCTGGACGAGTACATCGGCCTGCCGGAGACGCACCCGGCCTCCTTCCGCCGCTACCTGAAGGAGCGCCTGATCGACCGCGTGCATCCGGGCACGGTATACCTGATCCAGGGGGACGCGCCCGACCCGGAGGCGGAATGCCGGCGATTGAACCAGATCATCGCCGATTATGAGATCGACGTGGCCTTCGTGGGGATCGGGGAGAACGGCCACCTGGCCTTCAACGATCCCCCGGCCGACTTCGAGGTGGAGGATCCTTATATCATCGTGGAGTTGGACGAGGCCTGCCGGCGACAGCAGCTTGGAGAGGGATGGTTCGCCTCCTTCGATGAGGTGCCCCGGCGCGCCATCTCCATGTCCGTCAAACAGATCATGAAGGCCCGGAACATCGTCTGCACGGTGCCCGACCGCCGCAAGGCCCAGGCGGTGCGCGACTGCCTGACCGGCGAGGTGACCCCCTGGCACCCGGCCTCCATCCTGCAACAGCACGAGCGGGCCTACATCTTCCTGGACGCCGAGGCCGCCTCGCTGCTGAAGGGCGAACACGGCGAAGGATAGGACGAAGAAGCGGGACAGGGCCGATGCCTTGTCCCGCTTTTTAACCCTCCCCGCCCGGCGAACCCCATCCGCCGCCACCCGGCGTCTCCACGATCAGCACATCCCCCGCGGCCACCTCCAGCGTGGCCTTCCCGGGCAATATCTCCTCCCGGTCCGCGCCGACCCGCCGCAGCCGATTGCGCCCACGCGCGCCCGGCCGGCCGCCATGCAACCCATAAGGCGCCAGCCGGCGGCGCTCGGTGAGCAGGCTGACCGTCGCCGGGGTCAGGAACTCGATCTCGCGCACCACGCCCTCGCCCCCGGGATGACGTCCGGGGCCGCCGGAGCCCTCTCGGAGCGCGTACCGTCGCACGCGCAGCGGCAACGTGAACTCGATCGCCTCCACCGGCGTGTTCAGCGTATTGGTCATGTGGCTGTGGCGTCCGGAGAGGCCTGGCCCCGACGGCCGCCCGCCGCCTCCCCCGCCCAGGGTCTCGTAGTAGGTGAACGGCCGCCCACGCTCCGGATCGAAGCCGCCCACTGCCAGGTTGTTCATCGTCCCCTGGCTGGCAGCCGGTATGCGGCCGGGCAACGCCTGGGCCAGGGCCCCCAGCACCACATCGACGATCCGCTGGGACGTCTCCACGTTGCCCCCGGCCACCGCCGCGGGCGGCCTCGCGTTCACCAGGCTCCCCTCCGGAGCCAGCACGTGCACCGGCCGGCTGACGCCCGCGTTGGCAGGCACATCCCCCCCGATCAGACAGTGGACCACGTACAGCACCGCGGACCGCGTCACCGCGAGTGGGCAATTGATCGGCCCCACGCGCTGTGCGGCCGTCCCCGTGAAGTCCAGGGTCATCTCCTCGCCCGAGACGGTGATGGCGACGGAGATGGGCACCGGCTCATCCTCGCGGCCGTCGTCGTCCATGTAGTCCGTAAACCGGTACACGCCGTCCGGCACCTGCCCGATGCGCGCCCGCGTCAGCCGCTCGGCGTAATCCAGCAGCGCCTCCGCGTGCGCCTGCACCGCAGCCAGCCCATATCGGTCGATCAACTCCAAAACGCGCCGCTCGCCCACCCGATGAGCGGCGAGCTGCGCATCCAGATCGCCCCGCCGCTCCTCCGGCGTGCGTACATTTCGACAGATCAGCTCGATGAGATCGCGACGCAGCCGCCCGGCCTCGGCCAGGTAGATCGGCGGGATAATGAGCCCCTCCTGGTAGATCTCGCCGGCGGTCCCCATCGAGCCCGGAGCCATCCCGCCCACATCGGCGTGGTGCGCACGGCTGGCGACGAAGTACACGGGCTCCTCGCCGCCCTCGGCATGAAATACCGGTGAGACCAGCGTGATATCGGGCAGGTGGGTCCCCCCAAGGAACGGATCGTTCAGGATGATCATATCACCCGGCCGCCAGCGCTCCACCGCCTCCAGCGCCGCCTGCACGGAGGCGGGCATGGAGCCCAGATGCACCGGGATGTGGGCAGCCTGCGCGATCATCTGGCCCCGATGGTCGAAGAGCGCGCAGGAGTAGTCCCGCCGCTCCTTGATGTTGGGCGAATAGGCCGTGCGCCCCAACGTGACGCCCATCTCCTCGGCCACGGCGGCGAAGAGGTGCCGGAAGATCTCCAGGCTGACGGGATCCGGACGCGGATCAGATCGATGTCTCGCCATGGGACTCGCTCAAGATCAGATTCCCCCAGTCGTCCACCCGGGCGGACCAGCCGGGCGGGATGGGCACCGTGCTGTCGAGCTGGACGACCAGTGCGGGACCCATCAGCCGGGCGCCTCGGGCCAGATCCTCCCGCCGGTAGAGGGGGGTATCGGCCCACCCCGCCTCCCAACGCACCGGGCGGACGGCGATCGCCTGCGGGGTGAGGGTCCCGCCCGACCAACGCAGATCGGGAGGAGAAGCGGGCAGGCGAAGGCGGACGCGCAACGTGATCGCCTCCACCGGCCGGTCCGGGTGCGCATGCTGGAAGCGCGCCTGATGGGCGGCATGGAACCGTTCCACTGCCGCCGTCCAGGGCTCCTCCCCCGGGACGTAAGGCACCGTCAGCTCATACGACTGCCCAACGTAACGCAGATCCAGCGCCCGCTCGACCTGCACGCCCGCGGAGGTCAGGCCCTCCCCGCGCCATGCCCTCCAAACCTCATTCTCCAGCTCCTGATAAGCGGCCAGCAGCCGCTCATCGGTCACCCATCCCGGCTCCCACATCACCGTGCGAGAGTGATCCTTCACGACATCGGCCAGGAGCAATCCCAAAGCCGAGGTCAGCCCAGGATATCGGGGGATCAGCACGTACGGGATGCCCAACGCCGCGGCCAGAGCGGGCGCGTGCAGTGGCCCCGCGCCGCCGAAGGCCACCAGCGTGAACCGGCGGGGGTCGAACCCTCGCTCAACGGAGATCACGCGGATCGCCCGCTCCATGGTGGCATCCGCCACCCGCACGACGCCCAGGGCCGCCTGTTCAACGTCGACGCCCATCTCCCGGGCGAGCTCCCCCATGGCGGATCGCGCCCGGTCCACATCCAGCCGCATGCGGCCGCCCAGGAAGTGATCCGGCTGCACCCGTCCCAACAGCAGATTGGCGTCCGTCACGGTCGGGGCCTGTCCCCGGCCGTAGCACGCCGGCCCCGGGTCCGCCCCCGCCGACTCAGGGCCAACACGCAGCGCGCCTCCCACATCCACCCGGGCGATGGAGCCGCCCCCCGCGCCCACGGTGTGGATGTCGATCACGGGAACGCCCACCGGCCAGCCGGCGATGCGGTACTCGGTCGTGTACTGCAAATGCCCCGGGCATAGCGACACGTCCGCCGAGGTCCCCCCCATGTCCAACGTGATGATGTGATCGAACCCGGCCCGCTGGGCCAGGGCGAAGGCGCCCGCCACACCGCCCGCCGGGCCGGAGAGGATGGTGCGCACCGGCTGGCGGGCGGCCAGACCGGCGCTGATGCTCCCCCCGGAGGACTGCATGATGCGGAGATCGCCCGCCAGGGCGCCGGACAGCCGGTTCAGATAGCGGGCCATGAGCGGCATCACATAGGCGTTGAGCACGGTCGTGCTGGCCCGCTCGAACTCACGGAACTCCGGCAACACCTCGCTGGAGAGGGACAGCGGCCAGCGATCCCCCAGGCGTCGGGCGATCCGCCGCTCGTGTTCGGGGGCCAGGAAGGAGAAGAGCAGACATACGGCCACCGACTCCACGCCGGCGTCCGTCAGGCGCTGCGCGAGACGGTCGATCTCGTCCGGATCAAGGGGTTGCAAGATGCGGCCGCGGGCGTCTACCCGCTCATGGATCTCGAAGGACAACTCAGAGGGGACCAGGGGAGATGGGGGCAGTGCGTCCCAGTCGTACAGGGCGGGACGGTCCTGCCGACCGATGGCCAGCAGGTCTCGGAATCCGGCCGTCACCAGCAACGCCGTCCGGGCCCCCTTCCCCTCCAGCACGGCGTTGGTGGCCACCGTGGAGCCGTGTACCACCGGGATATCCGCGGGCAGTCCCATCTCGGAGAGGCCGTCCAGCAACGCCCTGGCGGGGTCGGATGGGGTGCTAGGGCGCTTATACACCCGCAAACGGCCGTCCCGCAGCGCCACGAAGTCGGTAAATGTGCCTCCGATATCCACACCCAAGGTCATGCGGCGATGATACATGAAACGGAGGGGACACGCAAAGATGAGAGGACCCACGAAAAGAAAAAGGCCACCTGCTCACAGGTGGCCTCTCGAATGGACCCCGAACCCGCGCCGGGATCACTCCTCCTTTGGCAACAACACGACGCCCAACGCGCCCGGCCCAGCATGGACGGCGAACGCAGGGCCCGCCTCCTCCACCAGGATATTCTCTCGCATGATATGAAACTCACGGGCCAGACGCCGGGCGGCCTCCTCCACGAGCTCAGGCAGCCGGGTATGCGCCACGGCGATCTGCTCGATTGATCCCCAGCCAGCGGCCTCCTTCTCAATGCGACGCAACGCCCCCTTGAGCGAGCGCGCTGCCCCCACCAGCTTCAGCTCCCCCTCGACGATGCCGATGACCGGCTTGATGCTCAGGGCGCGACACATGCGATCCAACGCCGGCATCAAACGATTCAGGCGCCCGCCGCGCCGCACGTATTCCAACGTGTTCAACACCAGGCGCACCCGCAGGCGGGAACGGACGTCCTCCACCAACTGGATGATCTCGTCGGCCGTGCGTCCGGCCTGCGCGGCGATGGCCGCGGCCAGCACCTGAACGCCCATACCCAGGGAGATCGACCAGCTGTCGACCACGCGCACGCGGCCGGCGAACTCCTGCGCGGCCGCCCAGGCCGTGTTGAACGTGCTGCTATGCTTGCCGGTCAACGTGATGCACACCACATCGTGGCCGGCATCGACCAGCCGCTCGAACACCTGATGGAAAAGCCCGGGAGGCGGCCCGGACGTGGACGCCCGCTCATTGGGCAGGCGCTGCCAGAGGAGCTCCGGATCGAACTGCCCATGATAGTATGTGTCGTCCCCGATCTGCACGATCAGGGGCACGATGGAAATATCATAACGTGCCAACAACTGCTCCGGCAGGTCACAGCCGGAGTCAGCGACGATCTTCACCGACCCCATCAACGGCCTCCCCAAGGAACGGACACTTGCCGGCCGAGCATCCAAACGGTTACACGGCTTAACCTATCCACCTGACACCATTATACCATCTCCCCACTCCGAGGAGAAGAGGGAAATGCCTCACAGGCAGGGTTTTTTCAAAGTCAGTGATGGAAATCGGGAAGGTAGGAACACCCCGCGTGTCGCCCGACGCAAGACATTCCCCTGATCATCGATCGAGGAAAAACGGCCCTCATCCCCCAACCCCCCTTCTCCCGGGCCCGGGAGAAGGGGGCTCAACGGTGGGTGGTGGGGCACATCTGGCCACGTCGTGTGCTGGGGGAAACCGAGAAGATGCGTATACAGACACGACACCTTGCCCCGTCCCTGCAGGCGCCATGTATGCCAATATGGACGTTGGACTTTGAAAAGGCCCTATGCCTCACAGGCTCTTCACTATCGCGGTTCACGGGTCATTTAGCCCCAACGTACCACCGCTTTACGCCACCCGCGGCCGATGAAAAAGGCTCAAGTAGGTTATAATAATAGTAGGCGCAGTAGGTGGACGCCGTCCTCGCCCGTCCCCAATTCGCACACGCTTTTGAGGACGGGCTTTCCTGTCTCGCGGCGCCCACCCAGGAAACGGAGGAAACGATCCATGAGTGCTCGCCTGTTCTACATGATCAGCGGCACGGTCCTCATCATCATCCCAATATCTACACTTTCGCTGCTGGAGGCCACCGTGGGCAAAGCCCTGCTGATCGCGGTTGCGGCGGGGATCTTGCGCACACAGTCGATCCTGGACGTCCCACGATACGCGTTCGCCGGGAGCGTCGTCATCGAGTTGTTCGGGCTTTGCGTCGGCATACTGCTTTTGAGCCGCGCTATTCTGCATCGCTGACGGCCGCCCCGATATCCGGAAGGTACTCGGGCATCGGCGCCAGATCCCACTCGTAACGGGGCAACAGCCGATATCCCCCCGCATCCCCCTCCCGCACCACGTACTGACTGACGATCCCAATCGCCGACCACCATTGGCCTCGCTCCACCCACGGGCGTTTCCATCCCAGGCTCTCGCGCACGTAGATCCGCACCTGGCCTCGTCCGTCATCCAACCGCAGCTCGCGAGGGCCGAACCCGACCACCCGCCCGACCACCATCGCCAACATGCCCTCGTACGCCTCCCCCAACCTATCCCCGCGCAGCAACACAGGGGCCAAAGGCGGCCCGCCTCCTATCCGGCGAAGGCCACCCGGGGGACGGATCTTCAACTCCCGCTCGCCGTGGAAATCGGCCAGCCGCCCGCATGCCTCCACCCAATCCCCCTCCCGCAGATCAGGCCATTCGCCGCGGCCCATGTACACCTGAATGCCGCCGCTGGGATCCTGCACATAGATGCTCCGGCCGAACACGCGGGGCGGAGCGGTCACCTGCCCGCGCACACACGCCAAATCGCCATCCGCTCGCATGCGCGCCCGGGCGATGGAGACGACCTGCACCGGCCGCGGCGTGGGCGTCGGCGTGGGCGGGGACGGCGTCGGCGACGCCACGGTCGCGGCCGATCGGGTCCCCTCATCGTGATGCGGCACCGCGCGCGGCGGATTCGGCCGGCCGGGGGACGGGAGCAACCCCTCCACCCACTCCCCACTGCCATCCGGCTGACGCCCGAAGGAGCGATCATACCCCGGGCTACGGTCCCACACGTAGCGATCCACCTCCCGGCCATCTGGCAACAGCAGACGCGCCTGATCGCCGCCGTTATTCAGCGCCACACCGGAGTCCCGGCGGAACACCACCAGGTACGCGCCCGGCTCCAGGATCGTCCCCTCCGGAAACGTGTAGGGTGCACTCCCCGTCTCCGGGATGTCATCCAACATCCAGCCGGCCAGATCGACTGACATCTCCCCCACGTTGACTATCTCCACCCACTCGTCCTCCGCCGTGACCTCCCCATCTCCATCCCAATCTCGCTCGCGCGGCGCGGGCAAGATCTCGTTCAGGAACACGATCCTGGGGGCCGGCGTGGGCGAGGGCGTCGGCGTGGGCGGCTGGTTCGGCCCCCCGGGCGAGGGTGGGTACACATCGGTCCATTCGCCTGTGCCATCCACCGCCCGGGCGAAGACAGCATCCGGCCGGACCTTGAAGTAAACGAAGCGATCACGCAGGGAGCCATCCGGCGCCAACAGCCGCACCTCGTCGGCATCGTTGTTCAGCGCCACGCCCGTCTGCCGCCGGAAGAACAGGATGTACCCGCCCGGCGCCAGCCAGGTCTCCGACGGGATCACGTAGAGTGGGCTGCCCCGATCCGGCGCATCATCCAGCATCCAGCCGCCCAGATCGATGGGCACCGCTCCCATGTTGTATAGCTCGATCCACTCATCCTCGGCCGTGACTGCGCCATCCCCGTCCCAGTCCACCGAGCGCGGCGCCGCCAGGATCTCGTTGAGGCGGATCACATCCGGCATGGGCGTCGATGTCGCCGTCGGCGTAGGCGTCGGCGGAGGAGGACGGTTCGGCCCGCCGGGAGAGGGAGGATAATCCGTCACCCACGGCCCCACGCCGTCCACGCTGCGGCTGAAGGACCCATCAGGTGGTGGATCCTCGTAGGCGAACGCGTCCACCACCGTGCCATCAGGCGCCAGCAGCCGGACCTGATCGGCGTCATTGTTCAACGCCAGGCCGGTAACGTTCCGAAAGAAGAGGACATACCCACCCGCTAACAGCAGCGTCCCCGGCGGTATCACATAGGGATCGCTTCCCCCCTCCGCCGCGTCGTCCAGCGCCCAGCCGCCCAGGTCCACGGGCTGGGGGCCGGGATTGTACAGCTCGATCCACTCATCCTCGGCCGTGACCGCGCCATCCCCGTCCCAGTCCACGGCGGCCGGGCGCGGCAGCAGCTCGTTCAAGGCGACGGGCGGCCATCCTCCCGGCGGCGGCGTGGGAGGAGCGCCCGGCGATGGCGTCGGCGCGGGCGTCACCGTCGGCGTCGATGTCGGCTCCGACAGCCCCGGGCCGCCCGGCGACGGGTGATCGCGCTCCACCCAATCCTCGGCGCGCCCCGTGTCCCGACCCACGGGCTCCCGCTCCAGCGAATGCCCGGCGGCCGGCGCCCGCGGGGCCGGGTCCAGCTCGCTCACGTCATCGCCGTAGGAGAGGGCATCCACGGGCATCCCGGCCGGATCGTACAGCACCAGGCGGTCGCCTCGATTCCCGAGCCCACTGCCGATCGCGCCGTCACCCACCGAGATCAGCGCGCCGGAGAAGTCGGGGAAGTTCTCCCGGAAGCGCTCCTCATCCGCGGCGAGGACGACGAACGATCGCGGGGGGAGCTCAATCGAGGGCAGCGGATCGGAGGATCGATTGTCGGCGATCGACCAGCCCGTCAGGGAGATCGTCCGGCCGCCCGGATTATAGATCTCCACCCACTCCCAGGGTGCATCGGCACCGGGCTGCGGCGGGTTGGGCTGAACCTCGTGGATCAGCAGCGTCCCCGGAGGCACGGGCGTCGGCGTGGGTTCTCGGGGGCGCCAGCCGAAATCGATCCCCACGCGCACCTCGCCCGCCGCCAGTCGCACGGTGCGCTCCTCGGGCGTCGTGCTCTCATACCCCTCCAATGCGGCGACGGATACTCTATAGACGCCAGCTGGGAGCTCGTAGAAGCCGTACCACCCGCTGGGGAAGGTCCTGATGTCGGCTCCCGTGCTCAGGCGGACCTGGCCCCCCTCAATCCCCGGTTCGGCGCCCGGCTGGCGACGGCCGTCGCCGTTGCGGTCCAGGAAGACGTAACCCTGGATGCTGCCCACCGAAGCGGACGCCGAAGGGGTGGCCGTCGGCGTCGAAGTCGGAGTCGGCGTGGGGGCAACGGTGGCCGCGGGGCCGGGCGGTGCCAGCCGTCCGGGGGAGGGCGGGAAACGGTCGGCCCAATCCGCCGCGGTGTCGGTGTCCACCCCCGGCGGCTCCCGCTCCAGCGAGTGCCCGGCCGCCACATCCGGCGCGGGCGGGGCGAGCCAGGCGGCGTCATCCCCGTACGAGAGCGCGTCCACCACCGCGCCGGCGGGGTCCAACAAGGCCAGTCGGTCGCCGTCGTTCGCCAATCCGCCGCCGATCCTCCCATCGGGCATCGGGATCAACGCTCCATCAAAGTCGGGGAAATCCCCGCGAAACGCCTCGACGTCGGCGGCCACCACCAGGAGCCCACCCGCCGGGAGGACCACATCGGGCAGGACATCCTCGGCGGTGTTGTCCACCAGACGCCATCCGGCCAGGGAGATCGGCCCCGGCCCGGGATTGTACAGCTCCACCCATTCATGGGCGGCATCCGGCCCCGGCTGCGACGCGTCGTAGAGCAACTCATGGATGAGCACGCGCCCAGGCGGCACACTCGTCGCCTCGGCCGTGGGGGAGGCGGTCGCCGTCGGCGTGAGGGTGGGCGTCGGCGACGGGGACGGGGGCTCGGCGGGCGTCGCTGTAGGGGTGAGCGAAGAGGGCCACGCCGAGTTCGGGCCGCCCGGGGTGCCGTTGATGGGCTGTCCGTCGGCGTCCAGCCCACGCCGGCGCACGCCATCATTGCTGGCCCAATTGTCATCGCGGTCGGGCGCGGCCGGATCGATTCGCTCCATGCTGAGATAGTCCGGCCCGGCGCTGCCGGCCGGCCAGGCGCCCCCATCCGCGTTAGCGCTGTCCACCACCCGGCCGCTCGCGTCGACGAGCAACAGTTGCTCGCCGCGATTGCTCAGCGCCCCGGTGTACACGATATCCGCGGGCATATCGCGAACCGTCTCGTCGTCGCTGCGCTCCAGCAACAGAAAGGCGCCCGGCTCCAGCACGCCAGCCAGGTCGATGGTCGGCGTCCCATCGGCCGAGCGCAACTGCCAGCCGGACAGATCGACGGGGACATCGCCCGCGTTGTACAGCTCGATCCACTCATCGCGGCTGCTGGCCGCCGTCCCGCCCCACGCCACCTCGCTGATGACCACGCCGGGGCCATCGGCAATCGCCGCCGGGGAGAGAAAGCCGCCCCATGCGCTTCCAAGGGCCACACACGCCAGACATGCGATCCGGAGGAAGGAGGAGATACGACGCCTCATCATGCCGCCCCACCCTCGAACACGCGAACAGGATCGGCCAAACCGAGGAGAAAAGCACGCGACGCTTCCCATTGCAGGCAAGGACGAGGATGCCCCATTGTCCGGATGAGAAGTCACTGGGAACTCGCGAATTCGCTCCAACAGGGGCGATTCGTGAATCGCCCTATTCGCATCAACTTATTGATCTTCGCTTAGATAAAGCAACATATGAATCCTGGTCTTCAGGAAACAGCGGGATTCTGTAGGGGCGACCGGCCGGTCGCCCTATTCGCATCAACTGAACAGCATGGGCGAGGCCCTCGCCTATCGCTTTTTCCCTTCACAGGCGGTCGCACCTGAAAGGGGAGGTGCGGAGGGGAAGCCCCTCCGCAGAAAAACTCTTTTTCTCGCCTTTCACCTGCCTGGTTGGGGCTTTGGCCGGTGGCCTCCGGCCCCACGGGGCAGGTGAGGGGCTGAAGATAGATTTCTTCGGAGGGGCTGCCTCCCCTCCGATCCACCCCAGAGGTGCGGGGCCATGCTCCCGTATCGCTTAATTTGATACCAATAGGGCGATTCGTGAATCGTCCCTTTTCCGATCTGATTTGGATGGACCGGGCCAGGCGAGGCGGGTAAGGGGCTAAAACGACGCGGTTCCTCCTGAGGGGCTGCGCCC
>JAADGJ010000082.1 GCA_013152435.1 Chloroflexota bacterium
TTACTTTCTCTACTTTACCCAAGGCGTTCCCTTTTGACTAGTCCCTTCTCCAAAAAGCCAAACTTCAGGGAGGGGCGGAGCCCCTCCGAGCCTCCAGCGATGGCATTCCTCAAACACGCTCTCAGAGCCTCCGCATTGCTCGTCTTCCCGGGGCGCCACCGATTATGCCCGGGCGATCAGAATCACACTGGAGCGGCACGATACCCGGTAAGCCTCCTGCGAGTCGAGAAGAGGTTCCTCGCCCTCCTCATGCAGATCGTGGGGGCAAGGCCGGGATGTATCCACAGCCAGATGCCAGCGGCCGCCCCGTGGCGGTGGGGGCAGGACGAAGCTTGTAGCGTTCTCGTCCGCATTGAACATCAGATATAGGTCCTCTTCCTCCTCTCCCAGGATCAGGCAGGCCAGCCGCTTTTCTCGGGGGTCTGACCAATTAGGTGGCTCCCCCATCGGGCTGAACCAGCGGATATCGGCCTCCGTGTAGAATTCCTCCCGTCGCAAAACGGGATGCGCGCGGCGGAAGGCGATCATCCCCCGCGTGAAGCGATAGATCTCCTGATGCCGCTGCAGGAATGACCAGTCGTACCAGCTGATTTCGTTGTCCTGGCAGTACGCGTTGTTGTTGCCTCGCTGGGTGCGCCGAAACTCATCCCCGCCCAGCAACATCGGGACGCCGCGTGAGATGAACAGCGTGAGCAGGAAGTTCTTGATCTGTCGCCTGCGCACGGCGTCGATCGTCGGGTCGTCCGTCTCGCCCTCTACCCCGTGGTTCTCGCTGTAATTCTCCTCGGCGCCGTCCCGGTTCCCCTCCCCGTTGGCCTCGTTGTGTTTCCGGCGATAGCTCACCAGGTCATTCAGGGTGAACCCGTCGTGGCAGGTGATGAAGTTGATGCTGCACTCGGGCCCCTTGCCCGATTGCTGATAGATGTCGGCGCTGCCGCAGATGCGGCTGGCGAAAAGGCCGATCATCCCCTCATCTCCTCGCCAGAAGCGCCGCACTTCATCTCGATAGCGTCCGTTCCACTCCGCCCAGCGGCGCTCGGAGAAGCTACCCACCTGGTAGGCGCCGGCCGCATCCCATGCCTCGGCGATGATCTTGGCATCGCGCAGGATCGGGTCCTCCGCGATGCGCTCCAGGAGGGGGGCATTGGCCTGTAGGTTCCCCTGTTCGTCCCGGCCCAGCACAGAGGCCAGGTCGAAGCGGAATCCGTCCACGTGCATCTCCGTGACCCAGTATCGCAACACGCTCAGGATGAAATCTCGCACGACGGGATGATTGCCGTTGATGGTATTGCCCGTGCCGGTGTAATCCCTGTAGAATCTCCGGTCCTCTTCCAGCATGTA
This sequence comes from Chloroflexota bacterium, assembly GCA_013152435.1. NCBI lineage: Bacteria > Bacillati > Chloroflexota > Chloroflexota bacterium. The sequence goes on from JAADGJ010000082.1 coordinate 1,342, forward strand.
GAAGATGGCGTTGTCCACGCCGCGCAGGCAGAGCGTGGGGCCCATCTCGTTCCCCTCCGCCGTGTGATTGAGCACCACATCCAGGATGACCTCGATACCTGCCCGGTGTAGGGCCTTCACCATCTCTTTGAACTCCAGCTTCTGCTGGCCCAATCCGCCGGCGCTGGCGTAGGAGGCCTTGGGGGCCTGAAAGGCCGCCGGGTTATAGCCCCAGTAGTTCCGCAGCCGCTCGCCGGTGAGCGGGTTGGTGCGTGATAGCTCATGCTCGTTGAATTCCTGTACGGGCATCAGCTCCACGGCGGTAATGCCCAGATCCCGCAGGTAGGGGATCTTCTCGATCAGTCCCCGATACGTGCCGGGATGTTGCACGCCGGAGCTGGGGTGGATGGTGAACCCTCGCACGTGGGTCTCGTAGATCAACGTCTCCGACCACGGATGGCGTGGCGGACGGTCCTCCTCCCAGTCGAAGTGCTCGTGAGTGAACACGCACTTGGGCATGGCCCCCGCGTCATCCACCTGGGAGGGCGACAGGTCTTGCTGTGGAGAGGCGGGATCGTAGCCCAGGGCGGGCGTGAAGTCCCAATGGGCGATGTGCGTGATCGCGGTGGCGAAGGGGTCCAGGAGCAGCTTGTGGACGTTGAACCGATGCCCACTCTGGGGAGCGTAAGGCCCGTCGACCCGATATCCGTACAGCTGTCCGGGGCGGATCCCGCGCACCCAGACATGCCAGATGTCCCCTGTGCGATGGCGAACGGGATCCAGGTAGATCTCGCGGCTGGGAGCGTCGTCTCCAGGGCGCTCGAAGAGTTCCAGGTAGACGTGGGTGGCATGGCGGCTGAAGAGGGCGAAGTTCACCCCGTCTCCCAGCCGGTGAGCTCCCAGAGGCAGGGGGATTCCCACCCGGACCTCGCCGGTTTCGGAGATCTCGTGCAGGTATTCGGAGAGGGCTCGTTCGTTCACTTTATGCTCCCCTTAAGGAGGATCGATCTCAGCTTATGAGCCGAGCAATGCGATGAAGTCCGTTGCCAGCGCGACGAGGATGGTGAGGATCGCCACCCAGTTCGCCCATCGTGGGTTCCGGGCCGGGCCGACGATCCGCTCATCGTTGGAAAGCACCAGCAGCATGAGCATGAGGATGGGCAGAAGGACGCCGTCCAATACCTGGCTGTAGAAGAGGGCGTCCGCCGGGCGGAAGTTGGGCCACAGGGAGATCAGCCCCCCGCCGATCAGGCTGCCCGCCAGCACGATGTAGAAGCCGCGAGCGTGCGCAACCCGAGCGCCCAGGCCCTCCGGCCAGCCGAACAGCTCGGCTACGGCGTAGGCGGTAGAGCCTGCGAGTACGGGCAGGGCCAACAGCCCGGCGCCCAGCAGCCCCACGACGAAGGCGGCCTCTCCCCATCGCCCCAGGGGGGCCAGCGCCCTCGCCGCATCGGCTACGCTCTCTATCCGTCCGCCCGTGGCGTGGATCGTGGCCGCCGCGGCCACGATGATAAAGAAGGCGATCAGGTTGCTGTAGAGCATGCCCACCCAGGCGTTTGCATCTTCACGAGAGGCCTGGATTGTGATCCCCTGATGCAGCTCTTCTACCTCCTCTCCCGCTTGCCAGAAGAGCATATAGGGGGAGATGGTGGTGCCCAACAGGCCCAGTGCAGCAACCAGCCAAACCCGTCGTGGCACGACGTGTGGGAGTAGGGTGGCCTGGGCCACAGTCCCCCAGTCCGGCCGCGCGAGGAAAGCCGCTATGACGTAGGTCAGCAGGACGGCGGTCAGCGCCGTGAGGATCTTCTTCACCTGGAGGTATCCCTTGTGCAGGATCAAGAGCAGGACCAGCAGTATGCCAGGGACGAAGATCTCCCAGCGGATGCCGGTGAGCATCGCCAGCACGGCGGCCACGCCGGCCGTATCCGCCGCGATGGTGGCGACGTTGGCGATCACCAGCAGTAGCACGACGAGGAAACTCACGGCCCGTCCGTAACGTCTCTCGATGATGGCCGCCAGGCCGTCATTGGCCGCCAGGGCGATGCGAGCGGCCATGCTGTTGGCGGCGGCCAGCATGGGTGTGGAGAGCACCAGGAGCCACAGCTGGCTGAGGCCGGTGCTGGCTCCCACCATCGTGTAGGTCAGCACGCCGGCCGGATCGTCTCCCGCCCCGCCGGTGATGAGCGCCGGCAGTGCCCCACGGGCCAGGGTGGCCACTTGGGCTCTCCGCTCGCGCAATCGGTGGCGATTGGCCATGTCTCTCTCCGGACGTTTCCTTGGTCTATGAGCTGCTGAGCTCTCAGGAACTGGCGACCGGCTGGCCCTGGGCTGTGGCCATCCGCTTGGCCTCGTTCCATCGCCGCCAGAGGATGAAGAGGCCGATCCCGCCCACGATGGACTGTGCGATGAAGAAATCGAGGCCGGGAAGCGGGAGTACGGCCATCAGCGTGGGCAGCCCATCCCACAGCCCATGCAGGGCGGAGACGGTCAGGTAAGCCCCTAGCACCTTCCGGTTGACGCGGAAGCGTCCGCCTTTGCTTTCACGGAACAGGACGCCGGCCAGAATGGCCGTCCAGGTGCCGTGGCCCACCGGCGAGAGCAGCCCGCGCAATAGAGTCACGATGACGGTTATGGAGAGGTTGCCCCCGCTGCGGAGGAAGGCGCTGAAGGCATACCCGCTGCTCTCAAGCGCTGCAAACCCCATGCCGGCGGCGGCGCCGATGATGATCCCATCCAGCTCCGAGCCGTGCCGCCGGCGTCGTGCGATCACCAACACCCCCAGGATCTTGGCGAACTCCTCGATCAGGCCGACGGTGAAGGCCGTGAACAGGTCGAGGCGTCGGATGAAGAGGGGCTCCAGCAGTGCCGCCGCGAAGACCCCCAGGACCCCGCCGTAGAAGAAGCTCATGGCTGTCGTCGGCAGGGTGATCTGGCTGAGGTGCCGGCGCTCATAGAAGAAGGCCACGTAGGTCACGGGGACCATGAAGCTGCCCAGCATGACCACGGTCGGGAAGAGGTTGGGGTTCCCGGTCAGGCCCAGGACCAGGACACCCAGGATGTAGAACAGCAGGCCGATCAGCAGCACACGCCACCATGCGTTCGTGCGCCGGGGTAGGTGTTGCGTCGTTTGTCGTAACGATCCCTGGACCACGGTTCGGCTCCTCTCCTGCAGGTTCAAATGGACGTCAGGAGGCCCGCTTTCGGCCGGCCAGCCCGTTCCAATCGGCCTTTGCCCTTTCCCACGCCTCACGCACGTGCTTCTTGATCTTCTCCCACTCTCCCTGGTGGCTGTGCGCCTCTCGCCAGGCGCGTTCCAGGTCCTCCTCGACCTCCTCCCAGGTTTCGCCGGGATATTCATCGGCCAGGGCGTGGTTCCAGCCGAACTGCAGGGCCGGCCTGACCTCATCGAAGGGATCTTGATAGATCATCCCGCTGTATGGATCCGGATAGATGGATCGGAAGGCCTTTTCGGTCGCCTCGTCCCAGTAGTCGTGCTTCATGGTGTCGCTCCTTTCTCGGTTGTTGTTGCTCCAATGGCCCCGTGGCTGGCGCTCTCTCAGTGTTCCAACAGGCTGGGTTGGTGCAGGTCGAAGATCCGGTAGGCGGCCAGTTTGATCCGGTCGTTCACCAGGAACCAGGCCAGCGCATATCCCCAGACTACCAGCGCCCAGTGCCACCCGATGGGGGCCATGAAGATTCCGTAGGTGGCGATCAACGTCGCCACGAGTTGCGTCCCCGCCACCGCGCCCAGCAGGATGGGGGCGGGCCGGATGGACCAGAAGGGGCGCCGGGTGCGGGTGACGAAGATGGTGAGGTGCCCTGCCACGGACAGCTTCAGGTACATCAGGGACTGGATCGTCGGCCGGTCGAGGTGGAACACGCGCTCGCCCAGGTAGAAGAGGCCGAAGGAGGCGAACACCCCGGCGATGCCCAGGACCGTGGCGATCCCCAACACGATGGGCATATTCCATGCCTCGGGTTGGTCGGAGTAGTGGACGTGATCGTAGGCGATGGACAGGATGGCGCCATCGTTCAGTAGTGCCAACAGGACGATCATCACCGCCGTGACCGGGTAGAAGTTGAAGACCAGGATGGATAAGGTCATGAACAGCAGAACCCGGATCGTCTCGGCAATGCGGTAGATGGCGTAACTGTTCATGCGTTGGAAGATCTTGCGGCTCTCCTTGACCGCATCGATGATGACGGAGAGTCCGGGCGTCAGCAGCACGATGTCCGCCGCAGCCCGGGCGGCGTCCGTGGCGTCCGAGACGGCGATGCCGGCATCCGCCTTTTTCAGCGCCGGCGCGTCGTTCACCCCATCGCCGGTCATGCCCACGATGTGCCCATGCTGTTGTAACACATCCACGATGTGGTACTTGTGCTCAGGAAAGACCTGTGCAAACCCATCGGCCTGCTCGATGGCCTCGGAGAGCTGCCCGGTCTCGTGGAACCGTGCTTTCGCGAAGAGGCTGGCGTCCAGGATGTTGGCGCCCAGGCCCAGCTGCCGGGCGATCTCTTTGGCGATAGCGATCTGATCCCCGGTCACCATCTTCACCTTGATCCCCATCTTCTCGGCGGTTTCGATGGTGGCTTGTGAGTCCTTGCGGGGTGGGTCATACAGGGGCAACACGCCCAGGAATTGCCATTGGCCGCTCTCGTCCGTGCGGGCCACGCCCAGGGAGCGGAATCCACGGGTGGCGAACTCGTTCACCGCCTGTTCGACCTGGAGTTTCACCCGGGCCGCGTTGGCGGATAGGGCCAGGATCACCTGGGGCGCCCCCTTGGTCACCTGAAACGTCTTCCCGTCCGGCCCCTTCACGGTGGCCTCCGTTCGCTTGTGGACGGGATCGAAGGGGCGGAAGTGGATCACATGGTATTTGCTCAGCTGTTGCGGGTCCTTTAGGCCGCCAAGGACAGCCAGATCGATGGTATCCTGGTCCTCCGCCCGGGAGGCCAGCGCCGCGTAGAAGATCACCTGGTCCGGGCTTTCCCCTTCCACACAGTATGGGTCGCCCAGCGTCAGCTTGTTCTCCGTCAGTGTGCCGGTCTTATCGGAGCACAGGATGTCGATACCGGCCAACTCCTCGATGGCGGCCAGGTGGCTGACGATGGCCTGCTTCCGAGCCAGCAGCCTGGCTCCGACGGCCATGGTGACCGATAGGACGGCGGGCATGGCCACGGGCACCGCGGCCACGGTCAACACCAGGGCGAACTGCAGCGTGGTGAGCATGTTGTCGCCTCGGAATAGGGCGACCGAGAGGATCAGGATCACCAGCGCCAGGGCCAGCACGATCAGGTAATCGCCGATCTTCAGGACGGCGCGCTGGAAGTGGCTGACGGTGTGGGCGGTTTCCACCAAATGGGCCGTTTTGCCGAAGTAGGTGTCCTTTCCGGTGGCGTAGACCAGAGCGTCGATCTCTCCCTGTTTGATAATCGAGCCGGAGTAGACGCTGTCCCCCGGCTTGTGCGTGACGGGGAGGGACTCGCCGGTGAGGGCGGACTGATCCACGGTGATTGGGTCGCCCTCTAGCAGGCGGACGTCGGCGGGCACGATGTCGCCGATGCGCAGCCGGATGATGTCACCAGGCACGAGTTCCGGCGCCGGGATCGTCGTCCATGTGCCATCTCGTTTCACCCGGGCCTTCAGCGCCAGCTTCTCCTTGAGCGCCGCGATGGCGTTCCCGGCCTGGTACTCCTCCCAGAAGCCCACGACGGCGTTCATCAACAGGAGGGCCAGGATGATGCCGAAGTCCTCCCAATGATGCACCAGTGCGGACAGGACGGCGGCGATCTCGATCATCCAGGGGATCGGCCCCCAGAAGTAGGAAAGGAACTTCAGGATAGGGTTGCCCTTCTCCTCGGGAAGCTCGTTGTAGCCGTATTGGGTAAGCCGGCGCTGTGCCTCCGCCTGGCTGAGGCCATCCGTTGAGGCGTTGAGGCGTGCCAGCAGCTCCTCCAGTGATAAGGCTGCGGCTTGGTCGCCGGCCATGTGGGACATGTCGGCCGAGGACGCCGACGAGTCCTGCTTTTGTTTGCTCTTCTCCATCATCGCTCCTTCTCCTCATGAACCGGTTGATGGGACATCATGGATATGACCTCCCGTTTCGCCGACGCACCGGATGTGCCCCGAGAGCGATCCCTCATCTTCTGCGGATCGGGATCGTCGGCAGCGCTTCAATGCTTCGCTTGTCTAACTTCAGGTAGACGGTGTCCTCCTCTATGCGGTCGATGGCCGAGACGGGGATGGTCACGTCCCTCTGCCCCCAGAGGTGACCCTCCCGTAGCACGAGATGGGTGATGTGGCCGTTCGCCGGGTCGACCAGGAACTCATCGATGCGCCCCACGCGTCCGTCGGTGGCCTCCACGTGGTCTCCCCGGTGCACGGCCAGCTCGCCCGGGGGGATATGTTCGGTCTCCAGCCGCACGGTCAGGTCCTCCGGGACGACATAGGGCCACATCAGATACGGCCCGCCCGTGTACTCGGGCGCCTCCGCACGGATGAACTGCGTCTCGATGAAGGGATCCATGGCGGATAGCTCCTGAGCGGTGCAGCGCAGTCGTACCAGGCGAGGGGTGGACTCCACCACCTCGTCGATGCTGACTAGGCGCTCCGTATGCGGGAACCGCTTCTCCTTCACCACCAGGTGGGTGATCTCCCAATTGGTGGGGTTCACGATCACACTGGTCACATGGCCGCAAGGGCCATCAACGCAATGCACTTCTGCATTCACTGGGATGTCCATCGTCGTGATCTCCTGTCGTGAAATGGGTAACAGCCTACCTCATGATAACCGTGCCGGGGTGCCCCGTCTTTATGCCCGTATAAAGGCTGGCTTAAGAGAACTTAAAGAAGTGCCTGTTCGTGTGGCTGACAACAAAACACTCGCCCTACATATTGTTGCTTGCGTCGATGGTATCGCAATATGTAGGGCGAGTGTTCGTGCGTGAGCGCAAAGGCCGGGCTGGCCTTGAGGATCCTCGGCCCTCTCAATGGCCGTCGCCGGCCTTCTCCCCTGTGTTCAGGTCCGCAGATTGCGCCAGCCTGCGCAGGACGGTGTCCACGGCCTCCGGGATCTCCGTGGTCGGGTCGATGCTCTCTAACGCCTTCAACACCGGCGCCACCTCGTCTCGATAGCCCATTTCGGATAGGGCGTGGAGCACGTGATGGGTCCCGTCCCGTAGCCAGGCCGATTGGGGATGCTCCGCCAGGGTTTGCAGCAAGGGGGGGAGCCCGGCGAGCCCGATGGCGATCAGCCCCTCGGCGGCCAGCCAGCGGGTGCCGCCGTTTTCATCCTCCAGGGCCTTCACCAATGCCGATGCCGCCGTCGGGTCGGCGATCTCTTTCAAGGCCTTGGTGGCCTCCCAACGCATGTGGTCGTTGGGAGCCGAGAGCGCCGCAATCAAAGGGGCTACCGCCGGCTTCCCCAGTGCGACCAGGGCTTCCCGCGCTTCCTCACGCGCCCAGCCGTCATCATCGGCCAGGGTCCTGATCAACGTATGTACGTCCTTCTTGCCTTCCTGACTCAATCGTTCAAACATGCTTCCTCCCTTGTCCCCTTTCCCGTGACCGGAATGTGCTCCGGCGTCCTCGTCCCCTGCGCGATCAGCGCAGGGTGCAGCCTGCTTCTTCGGCTATATGTGGTCGTTGTGGTCTGCGGATCTCATCTGCGTGCGTCAGGCTCTGGCCACCCCAGGCGGCAGGGCGCAGGTCCATCGCTTGGGATGCCACCAGGGCGCCCGACAGTACAGGTGGGTCGTTTGGGCCAGATGGTCGTGTTCCTTGTCCAGGAAACGACAGTGTGCGCACTTGTCCGGGATGGGTGGATTTGATGTGGTTTGCTGTTCGTTCTGCTCTGCCATGATTCCCTCCGTGAGATTTCCCGGGGTGTTCCCCCGTTGTCCTGCGGGCCGATTGGGTTTCGCCCTCAAAGGTCGGTGATCAACAACACATAGGTTACGAACACTCCCAGAGCGAAGGCGGCCAGCACCAACAGCCCCAGGAGGATATCGTCACGCGGCTTGACCAGGGTGTCGCTGGTGTCGTGGCCCTGGACCCGGAAGAAGCCCCAGGCGATGAAGCTAAGCAACAGCCCTACCAGGATGCTGAGTAGAAGGGGTGCTGCGTGCACAGATGGCATGGAATGAGTCCTTACAATGAATTCTTAAGCGAACGGGGGAGCGTTGCCTCGCTTATTAGCATGGCTCAGAAGAGCCCAAACGTCCTTATGGGAATCTGACGGGGACCTTAAGCGAACCTTAAGAATGTATCTGAGAAACGCCGTTGCTTCTGCCGTGGGGAGGCCCGGAGGAGCGGGGCCCCTCCGGAAAAAGCCCTTCTTCTGCCTTCAACCTGCCTGGCCTCGGCCTGAGCCCTTTGGAAAGGGCCGAGAAAGGCAGGTGCAGGCAGGAAAAAAGAGGTTTCCGTGGAGGGGAGATCCCCTCCACGCCATTCCCTGTGGAGCTGGTCGTTGAGGGAGACCCCTCAGACACCGTGCCGGTAAATTTTCAGACCGCTCTAAGATTCTGCGAGCGCGGAGGAGCGGCAGGTGAGGGAACTTATTCGTGGAGGCGCATGGGGAGATGGCTATGTCGGGGTCTGATCATCATCAGGGGTATCCTCTGCTGGGCTGAGGGGCAGCCAGAGGGTGAAGCGGCTGCCCTGGCCGGGGGCGCTGTCCACCTCCAGCCGGCCGCCGTGGGCGGTGATCAGGTCCCGCGCGATGCTCAGTCCCAATCCCATGCCTTGTGGGAAGCGGGCGTGGGTATGGCTGCGGTAGAAGGGGGTGAAGATATGCTCCAGTTCCTCCGGCGGGATGCCAGGTCCGGTGTCGCTTACCCGGATCCATATGCTCCCATCCTCGACGCCGGAGTGAACGGCGATGGTGCCCCCGGGGGGCGTGTATTTGATGGCGTTGCTGAGCAGGTTCCCCAGCGCCTGGGCCAGCCGATCGGGATCGGCCTCCACGACGGGCAGCTCGGCCGGCATCCGATCCTCCCAGCGGAGCCCTTTCTCCTGGGCGGCCGCCTTCCAGGGAGATAGCGCCTGGGGAAGCCACTCGCTCAGGGCGATCGGGCGGCGATCCAGCTCCAGGGTGCCCACCACCTGATCGTGGAGCAGGGCCAGATCGTCCAGCAGGCGTTGCAGGTGATTCAGCTCGCCCTCCATGCCCGTCAACAGGTCATGCCGCAGGGCAGGGTCCTGATCTGCGCCCCTGAGCAGCGCCTGGATGGCCGAGTGGAGAGCGCCCAATGGGCGTCCCAGCTCGTGTATGAGGTTGGACAGCAGCCGGTGGCGGATCTCCTCCAGGGTGCGCAGGCGCTCCACCAGCGTGTTGAAGGCGTGAACCAGCAGGCGGATCTCCTGTGGTCCCTGTTCGGGGAGCGGGGTGGTCCGCTGTCCGGCGGCCAGCTGGTAGACGGCCTGGGTCACGTTCCTCAAGGGGCGCTCCAGGTTTAGGGCCAGGATCCATCCGATGATGGCGCCCAGAAGGAGCCCTGCCGCCAGCACCATGACGACGAGGGAACGCATGCGCAGGAATCGCTCGTAGACGGAGGCCAGATGGTAGGTCAGGCGTATGGCTCCGACGACCTGTTGATCTGGGCCCGGGACGGGGACCAGGACGTCGGCTATCTCCGCACGAAGGTGGCGACTGTATGAGGTCCGCACGTTGATCTCGCCCGATAGGACGTCGGACAGGCCGGGCAGGTCGATGGGTTGCCCGAGCGATTCCGTATCGGCGGGGTCGCTGGAGGCCAACAGGCGCCCGCTTCGATCCAACAGCATCAGCCGTGCCTTCACCCGGGAGCTGATGCGATCTACGAACTTCTGCGCCTCCGCCGGGTCGTCCCAGAGGTTCGGCTGTGCGGCGGCCAGCTCGGCGATCAGGACCGCCTGGCCGGCCAGTTCGCCGGAGAGGTTGGCCAGGACGATTTGCGTTTCCAGGGTGTAGATGAGCGCGATGCCCATGATGGGGATGAGGACGAGCAGGGGAAGCACATGGCTGAGGATGAACCGCTGGCGTAATGTGCGTAGCATCAGGCCTCCTGCGGCTCCAGTTTATAGCCCACCCCTCGTATCGTGAGGATACGGCGAGGATGGTTGGGCGTCTCCTCGAGCTTCTCCCGCAACCAGCGAATGTGCACGTAGACCACCTGGGATTCCCCCGCGTACTCGGACCCCCACACACGGGCCAGGAGATCGTCCACGGAGACTACGTGGCCGGCCTCCAGCGCCAGGGTGTACAGCAGATCGAACTCACGGGGGGAGAGATCGACGGGGCGGCCCGCCACCGTGACCGTGTGGGCGGCCGGATCGATCTCCAGGTCCCCAACCACGAGCGGCGCCGGCTCCCGGGGCGGAGATTCCGATGAGCGGGCCCGGCGCAGGACGGCTTTGATGCGCGCCAGAAGCACATCCAGATCGAAGGGCTTGGTGATGTAGTCGTCGGCCCCCAGCTCCAGGCCCAGCACTTCATCCAGCTCACGCCGACGTGCGGTGAGGAAGATCACCGGGATGCCGAGGTGCTCCTGGAAATGTCGCAGGGCCTCCAGGCCATCCATGCCCGGCAGCCCGATGTCCAGAAGGACCAGGTCCGGTGGGGTACGATGGGCGAGGGCCAACGCATCCTCCGCGCTGGCGGCTGTGCTGACCTGATAACCGGCCTGCTCCAGGTTGAAGGCCAGGCTTTGGCGCAGGAGCGCGTCGTCATCTACCAACAGGATATGGGCAGGTGGCATGGTCTTCTCCGGGCATGCGTGGCGGGGAATGCCGGTAAACCAAGTATACCATGATCCCGGCGAACCCCCAATAGCGGATCGCTCGGGGGACGTATATCCTGTTCGTGTGGGGATACGACGAGGAGGCTTTGGGGACACGACCTCTCAGTGGAAACCCTCTCGTTTCGACTTCACGATCGGTGTTGACGACCGACCTGATCCCGTGCATCATTAGGGCGAGGGACGGGTGGGTGAGGGATAGGCTGGCTATCACGCCTCTGTCGAGATTCCGCTATCTTGCGGGGAGGATAGGGCGAATGCGTGGTGCCCTGGCTGCCGTTGGCTTTACGTCGACCGTCGCCCAGATCGTGTTGATGCGGGAGCTCTTCGCTACCTTCTATGGCAATGAGCTGCTCTTTGGGATCGTGCTCATGGCCTGGCTGGCGTGGGGGGCGGTCGGAGCATGGGGGCTGGCCCGGTGGGTGGCGCGCCGCTGGAGAGGGATCGAGGCGTTTGCGGCGGGGATGGCGTTCGCTGCGGTGTTGTTCCCGGCGCAGATCGCATGGGTGCGTGATGTGCGGGCCTTGCTCGGGGTCACGCCGGGCGCCTTCGTGGAGTTCGGCCCGATGGTGGCCGCCGTGATCCTGATCGTGGCTCCCTTGTGCCTGGTGACGGGCTCGCTGTTCACGTTGGGGGCGCGGTGGATCATCGAAAGAGGCGGATCAGCGGGCCGATCCTATGCCTGGGAGAGCATCGGTTCGGTCGTCGGCGGGGCGCTCTTCAGCTTCCTCTTCATCCGTTGGCTCGATCCCTTTCAGACCGCTTTGCTCGTCGGCGCCGTCAACCTGACCGTGGCGATGACTCTGCTTGCCTCTCATCTCCCCGGTCTCTCCCATCCATTGCGCCGCCTTATCCCGTTGGCCGTCCTCGCCGTCTTGATTGTCGTGGCTCTCTCCCTGGGGCCCGTGCTGCACGATGCCACCCTTCGCTGGCAATGGCCCGATCTGGCCTTCGCCGCGGATTCTCCCTACGGCCGTCTCATCATCCAGGCTCGGGACGGGCAGCGGATCTTCTTCCAGAATGGCTTGCTGTCCTTTGAAACCCAAAGCACGTTTCCGGAGGAGGTCATCCATTTCCCCCTGCTCGCCCATCCCAATCCTCAAAGCGTTCTGCTCATTGGGGGAGGGGTAGCCGGAGACCTGCGCGAGGCCCTCAAGCATCCCATCGACGAGGCGGTCTACGTGGAGTTGGATCCGCTGTTGATCGAGGCTGCTCGGAGATATCTGCCCTCTGAAGACGCCGCCGTTCTGGAGGATCCCCGGGTGATCTTGGCCCTGACCGATGGCCGGCTGTACGTGAAGACCACTCCTCGGGCCTTTGACGTGGTGATCCTGGATCTGCCCGAGCCGTCCACCGGCACTCTGAACCGCTTCTATACGCTCGAGTTCTTTGAGGAGGTGCGCCGAATCCTGGCCCCGGGCGGCATCTTCGCCCTGGGGCTTCCCTCGGCGGAGAACTATTGGAGCCCGGAGCTGGCCCGGCGCAATGGGAGCATCTTTTGGACGTTGCGGGCGGTCTTCCCGGAGGTGGTGGTGTTGCCCGGCGAGCACAATTTCTTCCTCGCCTCGGGGGCCCCGCTGCCGACGGATCCGGGCCTTCTGGTCTCCCGGCTGGCCGCTCGTGGGATCGAGACGCGCTGGGTGACGCCGGCCTACATCGAGTACATCTTCACCACCGATCGATTCCTGCAGGTGCGACGGGAGTTAGAGTCGACGCAGGGGGTGCGGGTCAACAGGGATCTGGTTCCGATCTGTTATTACTATGATTTGGCGCTGTGGCTTTCTCTGTTTTACCCGAGCCTGCGCGGGATCTTCGAGAGCGCGGGGGTGGTCAATCTGGGGTGGGTGATCATCCCCCTGGCGTTGGTCGTGGGATTGGCCCGTTGGCGGCGCGGGTGGGCGGTCCCAATCGCCGTGGCCGGCGTCGGGCTGGTGGAGATGGTATTGGAGGTGGTGATCCTGTTTACCTTCCAGGTGTTGCACGGCTACGTGTACGCCGAGATCAGCCTGATCGTGATGGCGTTCATGGCCGGACTGGCGCTCGGGGCCGAGGCGGGGCACCGGCTGGTATTGCGATGGCGCTCCACGGAGGCGGGGGAGAGGGCTTTCAGACGAGCGTTTATGATGACCCAGCTGGCCATGGCCGTTTACGGCGGCGTTCTCCTGGGACTCCTCTCCTGGATGCCCCCTGTGCCCGTCCTCTTCCCGCTGCTGGCTTTGTGGGCGGGCGGGATTGGGGGGATCTCCTTCCCGTTCGCCGTGGCGCTCATGCGAGGGAGGGCAAGTCACGCGGTGGGCGTGTTATACGGGGCCGACCTGTTGGGCGGATGCTTGGGCGCGCTGCTGGGGGTGGTGCTCTTCGTGCCGGTGCTCGGCATTCCCCGCACTTGCGTTGTGATCGTGTGGATAGCGCTGGCCGGTTGGGCGGCCTTGTGGTGAAAAGCTGACAGGTCATGTTGGAGATGTCCAGCTCGCTTGACAGCTTTCGAGGGGTTGTCTAGGATAGGGGAGAGTTCCCGCCGGATTCTTTCACGCAAAGGAGGTCTATGGATGGAGTACCGGACATTGGGGCGAACGGGGGTGCAGGTTTCCTGCCTGTGTATGGGCACGATGTCGTTTGGGGCGGAGGCGGACGAGGAGACCTCGGCGGCGATGTTCCATCGCTGCCGTGAGCTCGGCATCAACTTCTTCGATACGGCGAACGTGTACGCTGGCGGCCGCTCCGAGGAGATCCTAGGCCGGCTGATCCGGGATTGCCGTGAGGAGATCGTGCTGGCGTCGAAGGTGTATTTCCCGGTCGGTGAGGATGTGAACGCCAGAGGACTTTCCCGGCGCCATATCATGCTGGCCGTCGAGGCGAGTTTGAAGCGGCTGGGGACCGATTGGATCGACGTGTATTACGTGCATCATGACGATCCGGGGACGCCCATGGAGGAGACGTTGCGGGCGTTGGATGACCTGGTGCGCCAGGGAAAGATCTTGTATCCGGCGGTGAGCAATTGGGCTGCGTGGCAGATCGCCAAAGCGCTGGGCATCTCCGAGCGGGAGGGGCTGGCGAAGTTCGTGTGCATCCAGCCCATGTACAATCTGGTCAAGCGCCAGGCGGAGGTGGAGATCCTGCCGCTGGCCCAATCGGAGCAGTTGGGTGTGGTGCCCTATAGCCCGCTGGGCGGTGGCCTGTTGACCGGCAAGTATGGCACGAAGCAGCGCCCGAAGCAGGGCCGGTTGGTGGAAAACCCCATGTACCAGAAGCGGTACGGCGACCCGATCTATTACGAGATCGCCGAGCGCTTCGTGGCGCATGCCCGGGAGCGGGGCGTGCACCCGGTTTCGTTGGCGGTTGCCTGGGTGATGTCACATCCGGCCGTCACGGCGCCCATCATTGGCGCCCGCAACCTGGAGCAGCTGGAGCCGTCGCTGAAGGCGCTGGAGGTGCCCATGACGCCCGAATGGCGGGCGGAGATCTCCGCTCTTTCCATCGAGCCTCCTCCGGCCACGGACCGCACTGAGGAGAAGAGCCAGGCGTCCTGATCAGGTGTGAACAGCGAGAAGATGGCGTCTGGCCTTGCGAAACGAACGGTAGGGGACGCACAACCGTGCGTCCCCTACCGTGTTTTCGTGCCTTTTGAAGGGGAGAATCCTGGCGTGTGGTCGTGCGTCACCACCGTTCGTATTTCACCAGCTCGGATAACGGCTTACGCTCCTTGGGCCGCGGGGAGTCGGCTGGATATCCCAGCGGCGTGAGCGCGATGGGTTCCACGTCGTCGGGCAGGCCCAGCACCTCTCGAGCTGCGTCGGGATCGAACGCTGCGATCCAACAGGTTCCCAGCCCGACGTTTGTGGCGGCCAGCACCAGGTGGTCCATGACGATGGCGACATCCACATCGGTATAACGTTTGCCATCCCTGCGCACCCACCCCTCGGCGGGCACAGCGCAGGCGCAGATGACCAGCGGCGCCTGCACGAACCAATCTCGATCGTAGATGCGCTTGAGTTCCGCCTCCCGGCCGGATGTGTGGATCACGATGAGGCGGAAAGGCTGCCGGTTGGCCGCCGTCGGTGCCAGTCGGGCGGCCTCCAGGACCTGTTGCAGCTTCTCTTCCTCCACCGGGTCAGGCTTGTAGGCCCGCACGCTGTAGCGCCTGGCGATCAGTTCTGTGAATTCCACGATGCTTCCTCCTCCTCGTTGCTCGTGTCCGGTGCTATCCCGAATCCTCCGCCGCGTTTGCCAGGTATGCCTCGATATCGGCCAGGGTGCCGTGGAATGGCCCCGGGCGCTCCATCTTCAGCGACGTGACAGCCGCTGCAAAGCGAAGCGCCTCGCCTGGGGGCGCTGACAGCCGCCTGGCGACGTAGGTGGCGAAGCAGGTATCCCCTCGCCCCGTGCGGCCCTCCAGCGAGCGGGGCCGGAAGGGGGCCTCGTAGAATTTGCCATCGGCGTAGAGCAGGGCCCCATCGGCACGGGTGAGGAGCAGCTCTCGGGGCCCGTATCGGGCCAGCTCCACCAGCGCCTGCCGGGGATCATCCTGCCCCGTGAGCACCTCTGCCTCGGCCTGATCCAGCTTGAGCACATCGACCAGCGCCAACCCTCGCTCCTTTTCCGGCCAGTCGATGGAGACCAGGTCGTCGCCTCGGGGCACACGCACAAACCCCTGGACGTCCAGGGCCACGGTGCCACGGCCGACGAGCTTTTCGAGCAGATCCAGGCTCACCTCTCCAGCGATGATGGGGCCGACCAGCCACACCCGGGCCTTCACGTCGGGGATATCCTCCGGGCGGAAGGGGCCGGCGAACCCCAGCGGACGGCAGAGTCGTCGGTCCATGTCGGGGGTCAGGTATGTGTTTTCGATGCCGGATGTCTCCGGCGCCGGCGTGGCATAGACCTCCACGCCGGCCTCTCGCACCTCCTCCAGCCGGGGGAAGTCATCCGGATGCAGGCGGGTGATGATGGCGACCCGATAGCCCAGCCGGGCCAGGGCGACGGCGCCGTAATAGACGGAACCCCCGGATGAGATCTGCACCTGGGATCCAACGACGATCTTATCCTTGGCGAAGTGGCCGATGAACACCACATCGTAGCTCATGCGCATCTCCTATCGCATGGTTCGCAGCGTCTGGACGTACATCTGGATCGCCCGCTCGATCTCCGCATGGGCGCGCTGGAGCCCCTCCCATCCCAGCGGCTTGACCTCGACCTGCTCCAGGTCCTTGTAGACGCTGAAGAAATGCGCCACCTCATCCAGGAAGTGGGAGGGAAGGTCTTCGAGCGAATGGTAGCCGTCGAACAGGGGATCCGTGTGGGGTACGGCCAGGATCTTGTCATCCAGCTTGCCGCGATCCTCCAGATGAAAGATGCCCAGTGGTCGGGCCTCGATGACGCAGCCGGAGAAGGTCGGCTCGTTGGTCATCACCAGGACATCCAGTGGATCGCCGTCGTCGTGCAACGTGCGGGGGATGAAGCCATAGTCCCCTGGGTAGTGAAGGGATGAGTATAACACCCGATCCAGTTTGATGAATCCGCCTTGTTCGTCGTATTCATACTTGTTCCGTGAGCGCCGGGGGATCTCCACGACGACGTAGATCACGTTGGGCACGTCCGGCCCTGGCGGTAGCTCTCGCCACAGGTTCATAACGGGCATAGTGCGGTATCTCCCTTCGCTCCGCTTATGACGGTGAATTCACGTTCGTCTTCCGGGGGATGTGACGCCGCGTCGCCTGGGAGCGCGCTCGGTGCCTGAGCGTTCGCCTCCGACAGGCGATGGGGCCGATCACGGGAATTATACAATGAACACTTCCGCTTGCGAAGATCAGAACTCGATCTTACGGCGGTGGAGGGCGACGCTCTCGGCCAGCCCGATGGCCATGAGCATGGTGATGAGGGAGCTTCCGCCGTAGCTGACGAATGGCAGAGGGATGCCGGTCACCGGCATCAGCCGGAGGTTCATTCCGATGTTCACCACGCTTTGGAAGAAGATCAGCGTGGCGACCCCTACGGCGATGGACCGGCCCAGCGGATCACGGGCGCGCTCCGCGATGCGAATCAGGCGGAGCAACAGGACGAGGAAGAGGAACATCAGGAGGACGGCGCCCACGAAGCCAAGCTCCTCGGCGATCACGGAGAAGATGAAGTCGGTGTGGCGCACCATGAGGAAGTGTAGCTGGCTTTGCGTCCCCTGTCCGTATCCCTTTCCGAGCCATCCCCCTGAGCCGATGCTGATCAGCGCCTGATAGACGTTGTAGCTTCCGGCTGGATCGCTCTCCGGGTACAAAAAGAGGAGGACCCGGTCCCGCATGTAGTCCTCCAGGGACATCCACACGACCGGGACGGCAGCGATCCCCATGGCCCCCAGGGCTGCCACGTGGAACAGGCGCATTCCGCTCATCAGGATCATGATGCTCCCGATGGCGGCCACCGAGATGGCCGTACCCAGATCTGGCTCCAGGTAGATGAGGACGACGGGGGGCGCCAGCAGGAGCAGCGCCAGGATCACGTAGAGAAGCCGTCTCATCTGTGCCTCGTGGTCGGCCAGGAAACGTGCCATGACCAGGATGATGAGGACTTTGCTGAACTCCGATGGCTGTAGGGGGATGATGCCCAGGTCGATCCAACGCTGCGCGCCTCCCATGGTCACCCCGATGGCGTCCACGGCCAGCAGGAGGCCGACCAACACCAGGTAGATGGGCTTCTGCAGGCTACATAGGATCCGGTAGTCGATCAGGGCCAGCGTCAGCATGATGCCCAGCCCGGCGATGCCGTAGATGAGCTGGCGGCGTGGGAGGTCCTGCAGGTTGGTCGAGTTCATGGTGGTGGATCGGATCATGGCCACGCCGTAGGTCATCAACAGCAACACGACCACCAGCAGGATGAAGTCGAAGTCACGCCACATCCGCCTTTCGTTCATGGCCTGCGCCCTCCTGCCGGCGTTTGCGGCGTGGCCTCTGGCTCGACGGGGCCGCCGGGGACCGAGGGGTAAAAGTAGGCACGCAGGATCTCGGCTGCCACCGGCGCGGCGATCTCGGAGCCCTCGCCGCCGTCCTCGACGAACACGACTACGGCGATCTCGGGGTCCTGATATGGGGCAAAGGCCGTAAACCAGGCGTGGGTGGGCAGATTCCCCTTCTCATCTCGCTCGCCGGGGAACTCGGCCGTGCCCGTCTTCCCGGCCACCTCCAGCCCGGGGACGTCGCCCAGGTGGCCCGTCCCGCCTGGCCAGTGTACGGCGCCGTACATCCCCTGTCGCACGATCTCCAGGTTCTCCGGGGAGATGGGGAGCTGTCGGATCAGGTACGGCTGGAACTCACGCACAACACGCCCGTCGGCATCGGTGATCCGGTATACAAGCTGCGGTCGGTACAGATAGCCTCCGTTGGCGACCGCCGCGGTCGCGTTCAGGATCTGCAGGGGGGTGGCCAGCACGAACCCCTGGCCGATGGCCATGTTGTACGTATCGCCCGTGACCCATGTCTCGGCCAGGGTGATGCGCTTCCAGCGGGCGTCCGGCACCAGCCCCGGGTTCTCGGCCGGCAGATCGATGCCCGACAGCTCTCCCAGGCCGAACTCCCGGGTGTAGTAGGCGAGCAGAGGTTCGCCCAGGCCCCGGAACTCCTTGTATCCCCCGGCCACGACGTAGAAGAATACATCGCAGGAGACGGCCAGGGCGGCGGTGACGTTGACGTCTCCATGGCCCCGCCCGTATTTGTAGATCCAGCAGTAGAAGGGCTGGGCCTGGGAGGGATCGTCCGGGAAGTACTGGTTGGGGAGCCACAGGATCCCCTCGTCGTGCACCTTCGTTTTCGGGGTGATAATCCCCTCCTCCAGGGCGGCGGCGGCGGGGATGATCTTGAACGTGGACCCGGGCGGGTAGAGCCCGCTGATGGCGTGGTTCACCAGGGGGCGGGCGGGATCGTTCAACAGCGCCGTGTAGTCCTCCATGCTGATGCCCCGGGCGAACAGGTTGTTATCGTACGAGGGGAGGCTGACCATCCCCAGGATCTCCCCCGTCTTGGGGTTCATGGCGATGGCGACCCCCGATCTGGATCCGGCTTTCTCCAGCCCCTTGCGTAACGCGGCCTCCATGGCCGTCTGCAGCGCCAGATCGATGGTCAGCGTCAGGTTGTGCCCGGGCACCGGCGGAGAGACCTCGGCGACCGTACGGATCTCCCGGCCGAAGACGTCCACCTCGATGTATCGGCTGCCGGCCCGCCCACGGAGCTCGGACTCATAAGTGTACTCCAGCCCGGCCAGCCCCACCAGGTCGTTAGGGTTGTACCCCTTTTCCTTGTAGGCTTCCGCCTCCGCTTCTGGGATAGGCCCCATGTATCCCAGGATGTGGGCGGTCAGCGATCCGGCGATGTACTCCCGGACCGGCTCGACGATGAGGTGCACGCCCGGGAGCACGTGGCGCATCTCCTCGATCTGGAAGGCCAGATCCCGGTCCACCTGCGTGGCGACAGGGATTGGGCGGTAGGCGCTGCCCCATCGGGCGCGCTCCACGTATTCGTGCATCTCCTGTTCGCTGAGCAGCAGCCGAAAGCGAGGGAGCGCGTTGCCGATGGGAGGGATCTGCTGATTCTCGCGAGTGGGCTTGGCCGGCGCGCCCAGCATCTCCGCCAGGCGGTGGATCACGGCAGAGGCCTCCTCCTCGTCATCGGGCAGATCGGCAGGGACGATGGCGACGGCGAAGGAGGGGCGATTGCGCACCAGCATGTGGCCGTTGCGATCGTACATCACGCCGCGGGGGCCGGGCACCGTCACCTGGCGGAACCGGTTGCGATCGGCCAGGACGCGGTACATGGCGCCCTGATCGATCTGCAGCCGCCATAGCTGTCCCGCCATCACCAGGAACGCCGTGATGATGGCGACCCGATAGAGGACCAGCCGCAGCAGCGGCGCTGAGCGCTCCCGGTTCATGGCCTCACCACTCCAATTGCTCCCGCCCGGTCACCCGGTGGAGCCATCGCATGATGGGGAATACGATAGGCGTGAGCAGGCTGGTGTAGAGCGCCGTCGGGATGATGATGCGCCACAGCGCGGCCGTGGTGGCGGCCGGGTGATTCCCAAGGCGCAGAAAGGACAGATAGAGCGTGCCATGCAGCAGGCTGGCTCCGGCGATCATGAGGATCACCAGCACGATGTGCTCCTGAAAGAGGCCGGATTCCAGCAGGCTGACCAGGAAGGCGGTGATGACGAGGGTGAGCGGGGAGAGGCCGAACGGCCCGCCGGAGAGCAGGTCGATCCAGATGCCGCCGATGAAGGCCCAGGTCAATCCCTCCGTCATGCCGCGCAGGAGGGCCCAGCTCATCACGGTGAGCAGGACCAGGTCCGGGTGGACGTTCAACAGGGGGAAGCGCGGCAACAGGGTGGACTGCAATATGGCTAGGATGCCCAGCAGAGGGATGAACAACAAAGGCGTCATGGGTAGCCTCGGGTCCGACTATCGGTTGGGAAGGTCTTCGATCCCCTCGATGGGGACGAAGTTGGTGATCACCAGCACCTGCTCGATCTGGTTGAAGTCCACGGATGGGCGCACGATGGCCTTCTGGAACATCTCATAATCGCGCTGGTGCACGGCCGTGATCTGTCCGATGACCAGATTGCGTGGGAAGTGGCCGCCCAACCCTGAGGTGATCACGATCTCGCCGGGGGTCACGACGGCATCCTGGGGGATGTAATTCATGATCAGCCCGCCTCCCGCCTGTCCCTCCACCAGCCCGGTCAGGCGTGAGCTCTGGATCAGCGCGTTCACCGCGCTGGCCGGATCGGTGAGCAGCAAGACCTGGCTGGTCGTGTTGTTCACCCGGCTGATGCGTCCCACCAGGCCTCGCTCGGTGACGACGGGCATACCCTCCCGGATGCCGTGCTCCCGGCCCAGGTTGATCAATAGGTAGTTGGATAGGTTTGTGGGATCGCGCCCGATCACCCGGGCGACGATCTCCGCCCCACGGAACTCCAGGAAGGGATGCTTCTGGGCGAAGTGCAGGAGCTTCCGCAGGTTGGCGTTTTCCGCCTCCAGCTCCTTGAGCTGTACGTTTTCGATGATCAGTTGGTTGACGCGGGCTTCCAGCTCCGCGTTGCGCTGGCGCAGGGTCCGCAGGTCGCGCACGGTCGTCACAATGCCGCCGATCTGATCCGCCGCGTCGCTGATCCCCTCTTGCGCCGGAGCCAGCCCTTGGAGGACGATGTCCTGAGCTGGCTCCAGATACCCTGTAGCATATAGTCCCATGGTAAGGAGGCAGAGGATGACGAACCCGCCCAACCAGGCTAGGCGATTTCGAGGTCTCTTGACATAAACGCTCTTTTCCGTCCAGGCCAACGGTTGTTGGAGGGGACGATTGCGCATCATGAGCTCTTTTCACCCCTGATGGCGACTTGCCATCGGGGACTTCCACGTGCTGCCGTTCGAGCAGCCGGCGTGGTATCGAGGGGCATCCCCGGTTTTCCGCTCCTCGTGCTAGTGAATGGTGCTCCCTCGCTGCAGGCTGGTCAGAGTCTCTCGATAGTATTCCGGGCGCTCCAGGATCATCCCGGCCCCACGGGCCACGCAGGTCAGCGGATCCTCGGCCACGTAGACCCGCATCTTCGTCTCCTCGCTCAGCCGGACGTCCAGGTTGCGGAGCAGGGCGCCGCCTCCTGCCAGGACGATGCCGTGCTCCATGAGGTCGGCTACCAGCTCGGGAGGTGTCTCGTCGATGGTCTCTCGCACGGTGTCCACGATCACGGAGACGGAGTTGCTCAGCGCCTCCCGGATCTCCACACTGGAGACGTCGATCGCCTCCGGGAGCCCGGTGACCAGGTTTCGCCCCCGCAACGTGATGATCTCCTCCTGTTCCAGCGGGTAGGCGGAGCCGACGGCGATCTTCGCCTGCTCGGCCATGCGCTGCCCGATGAGGAGGTTGTACTTCTGGCGGGCGTAGTCGATGATGTCCTGGTCCATCTCGTCCCCGGCGACGCGGATGGACCGGGCGACCACGATGCCGCCCAGGGCGATGACGGCCACCTCGGTGGTGCCACCGCCGATGTCCACGATCATGCTGCCGATGGACTCCGTGACCGGGAGTCCGGCGCCGATGGCGGCGGCCATGGGCTCCTCCACCAGCCCGGCCTCACGCGCCCCGGCGCTGATGGCCGCGTCATGCACGGCACGCTTCTCCACCTCCGTGACGCCGCTGGGGATGCCGATGACCACTCGCGGCCGTGGGATGCTCAGCAGATTTTGATCATGGACCTTGTGAATGAAATAGTGGAGCATCTGCTCCGTGACGTCGAAGTCGGAGATCACGCCGTCCTGCAGAGGGCGGATCGCCACGATGTGCGCCGGCGTGCGCCCGACCATCTCCTTCGCCTCGGCCCCAATGGCGACCACGCGGTTCTTCTTGCGGGTGTCGATGGCCACCACCGAGGGTTCGTTGATGATGATCCCCTGTCCTTTGACATGAACCAGCGTGTTTGCGGTTCCCAAGTCAATGCCGATGTCCAGTGAGAACAACCCGAGCAGCCAGTTAAGCGGGTTAAACACGCGTTTCCTCTTCCTTAAGCATGATCACCCCCGGTGATAGTGGGGCGCGGACACACAGGGCGGATAGCAACCGGCCGCGTGCCATCTGAGATTATACCATATGACTGTGAGGCCCAAAAAGACGTGGGGGTGACGCGCAGGCGCTGATCGCCCCACGCATCGCCCGTTTGGTAGCATATTCCGAGGGGGTGCTGTTGCTGTGGTATAATGGCAACATGGATGTCGTGCGGACGGTCCTGGAGACAATCGAGCGAGAATCGTTGATGGCCCCTGGCGATACCGTGGTCGTCGGCGTGTCTGGGGGGCCGGATTCGCTCTGTCTGCTGCACGTCCTGCGCTCGCTGGCGCCGAATCTGGGGATTCGCCTGGTGGTCGCCCATCTGCATCATGGGTTGCGCGGCGCCGAGGCGGACGCCGACGCCGAGTTCGTGCGCCGGATCGCCGCCGAGTGGGACCTTCCGTGCGAGATCGGCCACGCAGATGTGCCCGCCCTGTCTCAGCGCTACCGGATCGCCGTGGAGGAGACGGCCCGCCGCGCCCGATATGCCTTCCTGGGGCAGGTTGCCCAGCGGATGGGCGCCCCCGTGGTGGCCGTGGCGCACAACGCGGATGACCAGACGGAGACGGTGCTCATGCACTTCCTTCGCGGGGCCGGGATCTCCGGCCTGCGCGGCATGTTGTATAAGACGCGTTGGGGAGAGTATCGCCTGTTGGAGCCGCTGGAGCGAGCGCTGGGCGGTCAGCCTACATCTCCTGTGGAGGGCGAGCATCCCCGCTGGCTGGTGCGGCCGCTGCTGGACGTTCCCCGGGCGGATGTGGAGGCGTACTGTGCCGCTCATGGGCTCACGCCGCGCTTCGATCGCTCCAACCTGGACACCACATATTACCGCAATCGGCTGCGTCACGAGCTGTTGCCGCTGTTGGAGACCTATAACCCGGGTGTGCGTCAGGTCATCCGGCGCTCAGCGGCGGTGATGGCGGACGACTACGAGATATTACGTGCTGCCCTGAACGACGCATGGGCGCGCGTGGAACGGCCATCGCCGGCGGGCGGCATCGCGTTCGACCTGGTGAAGTGGCGCGCCCTGCCTCGAGGGCTACAGCGGGCCACGCTGCGGGAGGCGGTACACCGCCTGCGCCGGACGTTGCGGGACATCAACTTCGTGCACATCGAGCAGGCGCTGCGCGTGGCTCGATCCGGCGAGACCGGCGATCGGGCGACGCTGCCCCGGGGGCTGATGTTGCGGGTGGACTACGATCGCATCGAGATCGCCGATGAGGAGGCCACCCCACAGCTGCCCGGCCCCCAGGTACGGGAGCCTCGCCCGCTGACCTGTCCGGGGATCACGCCGCTGGATGAGGGCTGGGAGATCGAGGCTCGGCGTCTCCCCGTCGAGGAGCTGCCATCCGGGTGGCGAGAGAACCCGGACCCCTGGCAGGCGTGGCTGGACGCGGACGCACTGGGGGAATCGCCCGTGGTGCGCCCACGGCGTCCGGGCGATCGATTCCAGCCGCTGGGGATGGGAGGCAAATGGGTGAAGCTGAACGAGTTCATGATCAACGTCAAGCTGCCGGCCGCCCTGCGGTCGAGGTGGCCGTTGGTGGAAGGGGTGCAGGGCATCGCCTGGGTGGTGGGCTATCGGGTGGATGAGCGGGCGAAGATTTGCCCCTCGACGCGGCATGTGGTGCACCTGGTCTGTCGGGAGGCCGGGGCGTGAGCTCTCCCGCTGCAGGTAATGGGAGGCTGCCCCGGGTCGTGCTGAAGCCCGGCAAGGAGCGCCCGGTGCATTTCCGGCATCCCTGGCTGTTCTCCGGCGCCATCCAGAGCATCGATGACGCGGCCCGGGATGGCGAGGTCGTGGAGGTGGTCGACGCGCGTGGGGACCGGCTGGCGCGAGGGTTCCTCAATCGCCGCTCGCAGATCGTCGTCCGGCTGCTGACCTGGGATCCGGACGAGGAGATCGATCGGGCGTTCTGGAGGCGACGGCTGGAGCGGGCGATCCAAGGCCGTGCGGACCTGGCCGCCGATTCGCAGACGGACGCCTACCGTCTGGTCTTCAGCGAGAGCGACGGGATCCCCGGCCTGGTGGTGGATCACTATGCCGGCTGGCTGGTGGTTCAGTTCTCCTCCCGGGGTGTCGAGGCGGTGCGAGACACGCTGGTGGCGTTGTTGGAGGAGCTGCTCCAGCCGGCGGGGATCTACGAGCGGGTCGATCCGACCGCCCGGCGCCGGGAGGGGTTGGGGCTATCCGAGGGAGTGCTCGTCGGCCAGGAGCCGCCGGAGCTGGTCGAGATTCGAGAGGCGGGATACCGGTTTCTCGTCGATCTGCGTCGTGGGCAGAAAACCGGCTTCTATTTGGATCAGCGGGAGAATCGGGGCGTTGTGGGCGGGATCTGTCGTGGAGCCCGGGTCCTCAACGCCTTCTCCTATACGGGGGCGTTCGCCGTCTATGCCCTGGCCGGCGGCGCGACCTCCGTGGTGAATATCGACACCTCCTATGAAGCCCTGGAGCTGGCCGAGCGGAACCTGTCCCTCAACGGCTTTTCTGACGATCGGTACGAGCTGATCCAAGGGGACGTGTTCCAGATCCTGCGGGATTACCGTGCGGCGGGGGAGCAATTCGACGTCATCGTATTGGATCCACCCAAGTTCGCCACCACGCGAGGGCAGGTGGCGTCGGCCGCACGGGGATACAAGGATATCAATCTCTCGGCGATGCGTTTGCTGCGGCCCGGGGGATTGCTGGCGACGTTCTCATGCTCGGGTCTGATCTCGTCGGATCTGTTTCAGAAGATCGTGTTCGGGGCGGCGATCGACGCCCGACGAGATGTACAGGTCATCGGGCGCTTGGCGCAGGGATCGGATCATCCGGTCCTGTTGAGCTTTCCGGAGTCGGAGTATCTGAAGGGGCTGCTATGTCGGGTGTGGTGAGCGATCGGATGGGCGGAAGGCGTATGCGGGCGTATGATCTCGGCGTGGGGGCGGCTGTGGTGCGGGATGGCCGTGTGCTCCTGGTGCGGGAGGCGGCCGGGCCTCACGCGGGGACGTGGAGCTTCCCGAAAGGGGTGGTGGAGCCGGGCGAGACGGCGGACGAGGCGGCGCTGCGGGAGCTGCGTGAGGAGGCAGGGCTGGACGGCCGTGTGGTCGGCGTGGTGGGGTTGCGCACCCGCTCCCGACCCGGGTTCTCCTCCATCTTCGTCGTCTTCCGGGTCGAGGCCGATGGTGAGCCCAGGCCGGATCGACAGGAGGTCAGCCAGGCCCGTTTCTTCTCGCCGGATGAGTTGCTTGCTCTGGAGCCCATTTTCCCGCTGACCCGGACGCTGGCGCTCCGGGCGTTGAACGGACATGTGCCCCTGCACGAGCTGGAATGCCCTTCTTCAGGATCGGATTATAAGGTGTTCGCATGACGGGAAAACGACGCAGCCTGTACGAAAGACGGGCCTCTTACTGGGCGGAGGATCTGGAGGACCGCACGTTCGAGATGGCCGTGCGGGAGCAGCTTGATCTGTTGGGGTGGGACTACGAGGATCACACGAAGGCGTTGCATCGGCCCGATTTCCTGATTCACACCCGGGTGCGTGGCGAGGTGGTGCGCGTGGCGCTGGAGGTGAAGGAGAAGCGGCAGCGTTATCGCCCGCGCTGGGCCGAGCTGGCGGGGATCGATGAGCGCCATCTGTTGGTTCAGGACGAGGTATCCGCCCGCCTGCTGCTGGCCTACGCCCCCAGGGCCTTCCTGTTGTTCTGGGATCACACGGATCCCGATCAGCCGTATGTGCTCTACTCCATCATCGACCTCTTTTGTATCCCCCGGCGACGTGTCCGCCGTCCGATCCGGCGCCAGGAGGCGAGGTTCAAGGCGAAATGGCTTCTGGACCGGCGGCACGGTCGTTCGTTTGCCCGGCTGCGGGATGTGTTCGCCCACCTGAAGAATGCTCTGGCTCGGGACCTGGACGATGATCTGCGGCGCATTGACATCCATGGCGATTTCGTCGGCGAGACCATCGAGACGCTGTGAGCAGAGGGGGATCGCGTCGCGCGTCCCCCCTGGCGGCGTGTTTTGCCTCCCTCTCCCCGAGTGTGGTAAAATGGCGCCGCAAGGGGTCGTTGACATGATTCATTGCCTACCGGAGCGCCGTCAGTATCGTGCTGGCGGCTTCTTCTCTTACGGCTTGGTGCTGGGAAGCCCGGCCGGGTCGTTCCCTCCAGATTCATCCCCGGCATCCTCGCAGGCGGGGCGATAGGAGTGGGAGAAAGGCGCTCATGACGAATCATCAACTCCTGGATGATGTGGCGCGCGTGTTGATCTCGGAGGAGGAGCTCCAAGCTCGCATCGCGGAACTGGGTGAGCAGATCAGCCGTGACTACAAAGGGCGGGCGCTGTTGCTCATCGCCGTGTTGAAAGGGAGCGTGCTCTTTATGGCAGATCTCATGCGCGCCATTCATATCCCTCACGCGATCGATTTCATGGCGACGTCCAGTTATGGCAGCGGCACGGAGTCCAGCGGCGTGGTCCGTATCCTGAAGGACCTGGATGAACCCATCGAGGGGAAGGACGTCCTGGTGGTAGAGGACATCATCGATACCGGGCGAACGCTGGATTACCTGCTGCGCATCCTGGAGGAGCGCAACCCGGCCTCGCTGCGGGTTTGTACCCTGCTGGATAAGCGGGAACGGCGGGAGGTCGATGTCCCCGTTCACTATGTGGGGTTCACCATCCCCAACGAGTTCGTGATCGGGTACGGCCTGGATTATGCTCAGATCTATCGGAACCTGCCGTTCATTGGCGTGCTGAAGCCGGAGGTGTATTCGCGTGGTCCATAAGGGCTGGTGGGGTGGCCTTCTCGTCCTGGCGTTGTTCCTGTGCCTGGCGCCGGCCGTGGCCGCCTCCTCGGGCGAGACCTACATCGTCCGTCCGGGCGACACGCTGATTCGAATCGCCTCTCGCTACCAGGTCTCCGTGGAGGAGCTGGCCCGGGCGAATCGCTTGAGTGATCCCGACCTGATCGTGGTGGGGCAGCGGTTGATCATCCCGGGGACGGCCAGCTCCCCGATGGTTCCGATCAGCGGGACGCTGCCGTACCGCGTGCAGCCAGGGGACACCTTGTCCATCCTGGCGCAGCGCTTTGGCACCACGGTCGAGGCCATCTCTGAGGCCAACGGCCTGGAAGATCCCGATCTGATCGTGGTGGGGCAGCTGCTCTCCGTGCCTACAGTGCTCGCCGACGAGGCGCCTCTCCTGCCCAAGGGGCCGATCACGGCGGTTCGTGTGGATCCGGCCGTGGCGGAACAGGGGCAGACGTTGTTCGTGCGGGTGCGGCTGGCCACGTCGTCTGCGCTGACGGTGACGTTTGAGGGGGCGCCCGTGCTCATGGTCGCCGACGAGGATGGATACTGGGGGGTGGCCCCTGTCGGCGCTCTGATGGCGCCGGGGCGCAAATCCCTGCGAGTGCGCGTGGCGTCAGGCGGAGAGGTGACCGAGATCGAGTGGCCGGTGTGGATCGTGCAGGGGGACTATGACGTGCAGCACGTGGTTCTGCCCCCGGCCAAAGGCGATCTCCTGGACCCTCAGAAGCTGCGGGCGGAGCGGGAGAAGCTGGCCGAGGTCTGGGCGGACACGGTGGATCGGCCGTTGTGGGAGGGACCGTTCGTGACGCCTCTGCCACCCCGCTTTGTCACGTCGTCTCCCTTCGGCACGCGGCGCTCCTACAATGGCGGCCCGGTGAGCAGCTATCATGAGGGACACGACTTTGCCGCTCCGGAGGGCACGCCCGTGGTCGCCCCGGCCGCCGGACGCGTGGTCCTCGCCGAGCCGTTGGCCGTGCGGGGGAACGCGGTGGCCATCGATCACGGCCTGGGCGTGCACACCGGCTATTGGCACCTGTCGAGCATCGATGTGAAGCCGGGCCAGAGGGTGCAGGTGGGGGACGTGATCGGCCGGGTGGGCACGACCGGGCTCTCCACCGGGGCGCATCTGCATTG
The DNA here is from genome assembly GCA_013152435.1 of Chloroflexota bacterium. Taxonomy (NCBI): domain Bacteria; kingdom Bacillati; phylum Chloroflexota; species Chloroflexota bacterium. The sequence continues at coordinate 29,592 of JAADGJ010000082.1, forward strand.
GGAGCTGCGTATCGGCGATGTCCCCGTGGATCCCCTGACGTGGACGCGACGGTCCTTCCCCTGAGAGGTACCCTCCACATCTCCTCATTATGGAGTTGGTGGTTGAGGGAGCCCCTCAGGCGCCTTGCCGGCAGATTTTCGGACACGCTCTTAAAGAAAAGGCCTGCGCACGTGCGCAGGCCTGACTCGTTGGCTCCGGAGGCGGATCACTCTTCCTCGGATTCCTCCGCCTCTTCCTCCTCTTCCTCGGCGGCTTTGCCCTTGCCGATGACCTCAGGTTCCGTGATGGCAGGCTCCTCGACGATCTCTTCCTCTTCGCCCACCTCGGAGGCCACGGCACGGGACATGACGACGCTCACGACCGTTTCGTTCGGATCGGAGACGATCTCCACCCCATCAGGCACGGATAGGTCAGATACCAGGATGGATTGGCCGGCGTCGGCAAGGCCGGAGATGTCCACCTCGATGGATTCCGGGATATCGGCCGGGAGACATTCCACCTCGACGGTGCTCATGTTCTGCACCAGGATGGCGCCCAGGGTTGTGGCCGGGGCCTCGCCCACGATGTGCACGGGCACTTCGGCGCGTAGCTTCTCCGTCATGGTCACACGGTAGAAGTCCACGTGGAGGAGGTGGCGCCGGACCGGATGGCGTTGTACCTCTCGCACGAGGACGGCGTCACTGGTGGCGCCGTTGCCATCCTGGATCCGAAGCGTAACCAGCTGCGTGTATCCGGCCTGCCGCAGGGCGCGCTCCATGTCATGCTCGTTCACCTGGATCGCCTGTGAGGGCTTGTTCGCCCCGTAGACGACCGCCGGGATCCATCCCTGGGCCCGTAATCGCTTCACCTTCCGTCCCGTAACCGAGCGTGGTTGCGCATTCAATTCCACAGTTGCCATATCCTAAACTCCTACCTGGCGCCAAAGGCTCTCGTGTATGCCTCCACTGGGCCTGGGCCCGGTGCATGGATTGCGCCGTGGTTTGTGTGCATACATAACCCCCCGCAATCGCAGGGGGCATACGCAAAGGGATTCTACAAGAGGTTTCCTCTTTCGTCAAGAAATGGAAGCGGGGCGGTACACCTTTCTGGCGATCACATCTTCCAGTTTGCTGTTCCTTCCTCGCTCCTGTGCGGCGGTTGCCGCCTCGGGCGATAATCGGGCGGACAGGCGGTTGAGGAGATCCTGGGCCTTCTCCCTTGTGCGGGTTTCGGTGGCGGGGTGTTGCAGGGCGAAGGCCAGGTTCTCGATGGCCCTTTCCGCCTCCCCCTCCTCCGCCAGGAGCCATGCGGATTCGACCAGCACATCCATGACCATGAAAAGCGATGGGATCTGAGCGGAGATCTCCAGCGCCTCCTGGAAATATCGTCCGGCCGCCTGCCTGTTCCCCATCGCCCGGGCGACGCTGCCCATGGTGTTGAGGACGATGGCGACCCCCAGCTGCTCCCCGATCTCCCGACGTAGGGCCAGGCTTTCTTGAAGTAGACGTTGGGCCTCCTCGTATTCGCCCTGGTGGTAGGCCATGTCTCCCAGGTTGCCCAGGGTGAGGGCCACCCCCCACTGATCGCCGTTCTCCCGAAAGATGTCCAGGCTCTCCTGGTAGAACCGCTTCGCTTCGTCATACGCCTCCTGGCAGTGGGCGACCAGGGCCAGATTCTGGAGGGCTCGGGCGATCCCTCGGCGATATCCGATCGCTCGACAGATTGCCAGGCTCTCCTGGCTGAGCTGTCGGGCCTCCTCGTATGCTCCCAGGGTGCGCTCTGCGATGCCCAGGTTGTTGAGCAGTACGGCCATCCGGCGTTGGTCGCCGAGCGCCCGATACAGGGAGAGGCTTCTCCGGAAGAGCCTTTTCTCCTCTTCGTAGTCCCCTTGCAGCCCGGCGACGACGCCCAGGTTATTCAAGGCGAGGGCCATCTCCCGTCGGCTGCCCACCTTCCGAGCGATCGCAAGGCCTTCCTCCAGGAGTTCTTGCGCCCTCCGATAGCGGCCAAGGTAGTAAGTGAGTATGCCCTGTCGTATCAGGAGACGCCCCAGCGTTTTTCGGTCGGAATCCAGGTGATGTGCCTCCTTCAGCGAGTCCACCGTCCTCCTGATCATCTCCTCGCCTTCCCGGAACCGGCTACGCATCTCATAGAAGAGGTACAAGGACTCCAGCATCCGGTCGATCTCTGCGATCTTCCCCTGGGTGATCGCCCAGGTCCATCCCGCCCGTATGTTCTCGATCTCCTCGCTGATCTCTTCCAGGGCTTCCTCTCGCTCCGCGTTGCCCAAAGAGGCTTCTCTCTGGTGAAGGAAGGCGGCGTAATAAGCGCAATGGCGGTCTTGGGTTTCGGACCTCTCCTGAGGGACCTGTTGGAGCTTTTCCTCCGCGTATTGACGCAGCAGATCGTGCATCTCGTATCGCCCGTCCACCCCTTTGCGCAGGAGGGACTTTTCCTCCAACGCGGCGAGCAAGGCGGGAGAGGCGTCTGCGACGAACCCTGCCGCTTCCTGCCGGAATCCCCCTCGGAAGACGGACAATTTCCTGAGCGTCCGCCTTTCCTCCTTTGAGAGCATCCGCCAGGAGTAGTCGAACGTGGCTCTCAGGCTATGGTGACGTTCAGGCATGTCTTGTAGGGGAGTGGTCAGGAAGTCCAGATTGCGCTTGATCTCTCGGGCGATGGTGGCGCAGGGGAACTTCCGCACCCACGCGGCAGCCAGCTCGATCCCCAAAGGCATCCCCTCCACCGATCGGCAGATGGATATGACGGAGGTCTTTTCTCGCTCGAGGGAGAAGCGTGGATGGGTTCGGAGGGCGATCTGCAGAAACAGCTGCACGGCCCCACAGGCTCTCAGGTCCTGGAGAGGGCTTTCGCCGTTCTCCGGGATTCTTAGGCCCTCGACCTCGAAGATCCACTCCCATCGCAGGTGTAACCGCTCCCGGGAGGTGACCAGGAGCTTTACCTCCGGGGCGTTTTCCAGGATCTCCACGAGGAGATCTGCGCCCTCTCGCAGGTGCTCAAAGCCATCTAGGAGGAGCAGCATCTCCCTATCACGCAGATAGCGCAGGAGCTGGGTCTTGGGCTCCTCCTGGCTATGTACGGGAGGGGACAGGGCGTCCAGAATCGCAGAGGCCAGGAGGGTCGCTGTGGGGACGGGGGCCAGCGGGACGAAACAGATGCCATGGAGGAAATGGTCGCTGTTCTGGGCGGCCGCCCGGAGGGCCAGGCGGGTTTTGCCGATCCCCCCGGGTCCGGTCAGCGTGAGGAGGCGGCACTCCGGGTTGGCCAACAGGTGGCGGATCTCTTGCAGTTCCCTCTCTCGGCCGACGAAAGGGGTGGGTTGCGGTGGCAGGTTATGGCGTCGCGTCGTCCTCGCCGTCCGGATGCGCTTGTACAGGGCGATGGTCTCCGGGGATGGCTCCACGTTCAGCTCTTCCGCCAGGATGCGGCGGCAGCTCTCGAATTGGGCCAGGGCTGCATTGTACTGACCGGTGCGGGCCAGGAGCAGCATCTTCTGTCGATGCGCCTCCTCCCGCCATGGGTCCAGGGCCACCAGGCGAGAGGCGAAGTCGAGGGCCGTGCGATATTCGCCTTGTTGCATGTGGTGGGTGACCAGCTGGTCTAAAGCCCAGGTGATCCGTTGATGCCAGCGCTCTCGTTCGATGGCCAGCCATGCTTCAAAGTCGGGGCAGTTGGCCGGAGACAGGCCTGCCAGCAATTCCCCTCGGTACAACGCCACCGCAGCGGCCAGCGAGCCCGGATCTCCCTGATCCATCAGCGCATGGAATTGGTCCACATCCAGTTGGTGCTCAGGCGTGCGTCGGAACTGGACCATGTGTCGGTCGGCCTGAAGGGAATCAGGCAGGAGGGAGGTCAGGTTATTCAGCGCCCGGCGCAGGTTGCTCCTCCCCCGAGCTTCTGGTCTATCGCCCCAGAAGAGGGCCGCTAAGTGGCTGCGGGGAATGGGGTGGGAGTGCAAGGCCAGGTAGCAGAGCAGTGCCAGGGCTTTTTGGGATTCGAAGCCGTGTACGGGCTTGCCATCCTGTTCCACCTGCACAGGTCCCAGGACACGCAGGCGGATCACGCTCACCGCTTTTTCCTCCGTGATGATCGTGAAGGCGGTTTGTGAACGATTTGCGAACGGCTATGTGGTTACACTATAGCATCGGTAGCACGAGGGGGCAAAGATCGCTCCAGGGATCGTATCTCCTTTCGCTATTTCTCAGACACGCTCTCGGAGTGTGTCTGAAAAATGCTGTTGCTTCTGCTGGGGGGAGCCCCTCCGGAAAAAGCCCTTCTTTTGCCCTCGACTTGCCTGGCCTCGGCCTGGGTCCTGCGGAAAGGGCCGAGAGAGGCAGGTACAGACCGGAAAAGTGGGGTTTCCGTGGAGGGGAGGACCCCTCCACACCTCCTCCTGTGGGGCTGGTAGCTGAGGGAGACCCCTCAAAACATCTTGCCGGTCAACTCAGAGGAAGGGGCGAATGCACCCGGGGAAGGGACGGCGTTATCGATCCTACCTATTGCGCTGTTGGCAGGAGGAGGCCAGGCCGGGGAGGGCTCCGGTCTGGCGCTTCGCTTTGTTGGAGGTGGGAAGGGAGTGGCGCCGATGGGGGTTTGGCGACCTGGAGGCGTTGATGGCCTTTCTGCGCTCGGAGGTGATGGGAGAGGGTGAGGAGGGGCCGGGCGGCGACAGCGCGTCGCCTGTGGAGGGATTTGAGCCGTGATAAAGGCCCAGGGAGACGGGGCTGGATGCCGTATTCGTTCATGGAAGGGTGGTGGAAGGGCTGCTGTTGAACGGTTCCCTTGTGTTGTATGAGGATGGGGCTGTCTGCAAGCGTATCCTCTTCTCACATGCCAAGCTATGTATCAAGGAGGAGAAAACCATGGTGAGGAGAATGCTCGTTTGCTTGGGGGTATTGTCGGTCATCTTGGGGGCTCTGGTGGCCGTGTGGGTTTTGGCCCCCTCCGCTCAGGCGCAGGGAGGGGGATGGACGTGGATCAACCCGCTTCCGCAAGGGAATCGTCTGCAAGGAGTCGATGGGAGTGGGCCGAATGATATTTTCGCCGTGGGGGATGTGGGGACGATTGTGCACTACGATGGAAGCACCTGGGATGTGATGTCCAACGTGCCCACGACGTCCGATCTCAATGATGTGCTGGTGTATGATCCATCCAACGTCTTTGCCGTGGGGGATAATGGGACCATTTTGCGATATGATGGCAGCACCTGGAGTGAGATGCCCAGCCCGGTCACCAAGAATCTGCAGGGGATCTGGGGGGATAGCATCACAAACACCTATGCCGTGGGCTTTAGAGGAACGATTTTGCACTTTGATGGCACCAGCTGGGTTACGATGACCAGTGGCACGTCTTTTGACCTGTATGGTGTATGGGGTGATCAAGACGTGTACGCCGTGGGAGATAACGGTACGATCCTTCGCTACGACGGCACCAGTTGGAGTGATTTTTCTGATGCCAGCGTCTCCGCCTCTGTGACCCTGTATGGTATCTGGGGTACCGGCCCCAATGATATCTATGTTGTAGGAGAGGATTTCGATCCATGGGTGGGAGGCGACGAGCGTATTTACCATTACGATGGCACAGGATGGAGTGAGGTCTACACCAGTAGGGACGCGTTCTTCGATATATGGGGAACGGGACCTAGTGATGTTTACGTCGCTGCCGAGAGAGGGAATGTTTACCATTATGATGGTAGCAGTTGGTCGCAGCTCAGTGGGCCGAACACGCGAGATGACCTCTTCGGCATCTGGGGGAGTAGCGCAAGCAATATGTATGTCGTCGGCGAGAACGGTGCAATCCATCATTATGATGGGAGCGCCTGGACGCCTATCAGACAGGGGCCGACCACCTTGTTCGAGAGTATGTGGGGTAGTGGAGCGGATGATATCTTTGTGGTAGGTAATCGTGGTTACATTTACCATTTCGACGGCAGCGCTTGGGGGGCGATGGCCTCGGGCACATCGGTGTGGCTCGAGGATGTGTGGGGCACGGGGCCTAACGATGTGTATGCGGTGGGATACGAGGGCACGATTCTCCACTACGATGGCTCCGGGTGGACGTCTATGTCCAGCGGTACGGCCTTTGATTTGATGGGTATCTGGGGGAGCGGAGGCAATGACATTTACGCCGTGGGGGGAGGAGGCATTGGCCAGACGATTGTGCACTATGATGGGGTTTCTTGGAGCACCGTCTATACGCGGGATGTAGGATCCTGGCTCACGGATGTGTGGGGCTCTGGTCCTGATGATGTCTTTGTGGTGGGATGGTACGGGACGATCTTGCATTATGATGGCTCCACCTGGACCTCCATGACCGGTGGCACGAGCGATAGCCTACATGGCGTATGGGGATCCGGCCCCAACGATGTGTTCGCGGTGGGGTCGAGTGGTACGATCCTCCACTATGATGGTAGTACTTGGATGACCATGACCTCGGGCACGACGGAGTCACTTATGGATGTGTGGGGGACGGGCCCCAATGACGTCTACGCGGTCGGATGGAACGGTTCGCTTCTTCACTATGATGGTTCCTCGTGGAGCCAGCTGATAAGCGGCACCTCGAATGACCTGGAAGGTGTCTGGGGAGACGGGGCAGGCTCCCTTTATCTGGTGGGATGGAATGGGACCATTTTGCGGCATAGCGGCGAGTTCATTGCTGCTCCGACGCCTACATCGACGGCTACTCTCGCGTCAACTCCAACTCCCACGCCGACCTCAACCCCTACGCCGAGTCCGACCCCCACGCCGACCCCAACTCCCACGCTTACGCCGACGTCCACGCCCACTGGACAGGTGGGCCAGGTGGCCGGTTGGGTCTTCATCGACACCAATGGCGATGGCCATCGTGATCCGTATCCCCCGGCCAATGAGACGACAGGGGTCCCTGGAGTTCTCTTGACGCTGCGAGATCCGAACGGCGGCGTAGTGATGCAGGTGCGCAATACGAATCCGAGTGGCTGGTATCAGTTCGATAACGTGGACCCCGGCGCATATGTGGTAGAGGAGGAGCAGCCGGCTGGGTATGTCAGCACCAGCCCGGATCGGGTGCAGGTGCAGGTGGTGGCGGGACAGCAGCACATTGTGAACTTCGGGGAGCAGCCGTTCACGCTGACGCCGACATTCACGCCGACTCCGACGGTGACCCCGACGCCGACGGTTACACCGACATCGACGATAACCCCATCCCCGACGGCGACGAGTACCCCGCCCTTGCCGACCCCGACCCCCACTCCGACGGTGAGGCTGTGGGAGCAATATCTGCCGTTGATCCTGCGATAGGGGATCCGGCGAAGGGGATGGACAGTGCTACTGTGAGCGCACATATCTGACGGGGATAAACGCGAGGCCCTTGGGGTAAGAACCCCTGAGGGCCTCGTGGTCGTTTGGCCGATCTTACAGGCTTCGCGGAGCCGCCAACGCGGCCTCGTGGTCTCCCTGCTTCAGTCAAACTGTCCGGCAGGCGGGACTTTGAAAAGGCCTCGTGCGATGGTGTGTCGAAATTGACCGGGGTATCGTTTTGCAGTATCCTGTCCCCGGGATCGTGAACGTCGTTTCATGCTCCGTTATGGCGAGTCATTGTGGCTCCCGCTCAGGCCAAGGGCTGACTCATCTCCAGAACATCGCTGCAAGGAGGTTATGCAATGCAAGTACTGTTGGAAAAGCTGGGCCGGGTCTTGCTTCCTCTGTTGACCCCCTTCGATGGGGAGGATCAGCTCAACGTGCAAGCCCTGGCGGCTCTGGTGGATTATGTGATCGAGCAGGATTATGCGGATTCCCTGATTGTGGCAGGGACCACCGGGGAGTTCTATGCCCTCTCCTTTGAGGAGCGGATTCGGGCCTTTGAGGTGGTCAAGGAGGCGAATGCGGGACGGTTGCCTTTGATCGCCGGGACCGGTGCCGCCACCACCCGGGAGGCCATCGCCTACACGCGCAAGGCCGAAGCGCTCGGATACGACTGTGCGATGGTGGTCTCCCCGTATTATCAGAAGGCTACCCAGGAGGGGCTGTATTTGCATTTCAAGGCCGTGGCGGAGGCCACAAAACTCCCGGTGATGCTCTACAACATCCCGCTGTTCACCGGGGTCAACATTGACTCCAGGACGTTGGGGCGCCTCGTGCGCGATGTGCCGAACATCCTGGGCATTAAGGAGGAGGCGGGGATCAACCCTACCCAGACGACGTTGTTCAAGATGGTCGTGCCAGAGGAGTTCACCATCTATTGTGGTGACGACACGATGGTGCTCCAAACCTTCCCTCAGGGGGCTGTGGGCGTGGTCAGTGGCGGCTCCCACGTTGTGGGTGATCTGATGAAGCAGATGATCCAGCGTTACATCGAGGGGGATGTGGAAGGCGCCTCCGATATCTATCTGAAGATGTTCCCCTTCTTCCACTCGTTAACCCCCGGCGATCGCGTCAATCCCATTCCCGTCTTGAAGATCGTTGTCTCCCGAACCTCCGGAATCGATCTGGGCGCGCCGCGCTTGCCCTCCCTGGGGGCTACGGAGGAGGAGCTGGTCGGGATCAAGGCTGCGCTTCAGCCGTTGGGCAAGTGGCCGAGCGAATAGGCGAAGGATGTGCGGATGTGCGGTCTGGGGAATCCAGGCGTAGCCTGGATATATCGGGACTCGCCTGAGCGGGGAGGGTAGATGCCTCAATCGGAGCCCATCTTCGAAGCCATCCCGGGGGCGCCATCCTGCCATGCCTCCACCCTTGTCGCGTTGCCCGACGGCCGGCTGCTGGCGGCCTGGTTCGCCGGCACCCATGAGGGACATCCCGACGTGGCTATCTGGCTGTCCCGATATGATGGCGTGGGATGGAGCCCGCCGATCAAGGTGGCGGACGCCCTGGACGTCCCGTTGTGGAATCCCGTCTTGTTTCTGGATGGCGAGGACGTGGTTTGGCTTTTCTACAAGGTGGGGCCGACCGTCCCCGCCTGGACGGGGGCATACGTACGGTCGTTCGATGGGGGGGAGACCTGGACCGATCCCGTCTTCCTCCCGGCGGGCCTGCTGGGCCCGGCCAAGAACAAGCCCATCCTGCTCAGCAATGGCGACATCCTCTGTGGCACTTCTCAGGAGGCGTGGCGGTCCTGGGCGTGTTGGGTGGAGATCGTCCGGGAGGCGGGACGGTCCTGGGTGAGGTACGGCCCTCTGGTGGCGCCCGGATACGATGGCGGCGGGGACGATCGGGTCAGCGCCGTGTGGGACGCGTCGGCCGGGGAACTGCGGTTGCCCCAGGAGCATCATGGCATCATCCAGCCGACGGTATGGGAGTATGCCCCCGGCCGGCTGAAGATGTTAATGCGCTCCACCCGGGCGGTGGGCTTCGTATGCTCCGCCACGTCTGACGATTACGGACGCACCTGGTCGGAGGTGACGCTCACGGGCATCCCTCACCCCAATAGCGGGCTGGATGCCGTCCGTCTGGCGGATGGACGGATCATCCTGGCCTGCAATCCGACCCACCAGGGGCGCACTCCGCTTTCCCTGCTGATGTCGGAGGATAACGGCGAGACCTGGCCCTGGCGGAAGGACATCGAGACGGGGGCCGGGGAGTATTCCTATCCATCCGTCATCCAGGGCCCCGATGGGCGTGTGCACATGGTGTATACCCATCAGCGGGAGCGCATCGCCCATCTGGCCTTCTTCCCTGACGAACTGGCCTGGGAGAGCTGAAGGGGGCTCGCTCATTGGGCCTCTCGGCGGCGATTTGAGGACTGCCGCCGGCGAGCCCCATCTGTTCATGCGCTCAGAGATCCCAGGGAAATCCATCGGGGGCCGGGACGCTCAAAAGGTCCCGGCTCCTGCTCTTTTGTGCGTTCAGCTTTTGCCTCCATGGCCCTGCACGATCCCTGGCTTGGGTAGTGTATCTTTTTCGGTGGAAATACAGCAGGGAGCTTTGAGGGGCGCAGCCCCTCAAAAGAAACCTCCCGGTTTCCGCCCCTCACCTGCCTTGCCCGGCCTTGCCCACCCGAATCAGGCCGGGAAAGGACAGGTGCAAAGCGGAAAAAGAGGATGTTTTGGCGGAGGGAGGTCCCTCCGCACCCCTCCCCTGTGGGCTTGCGATGGGCCTCGCGGAATTTCCACCATTCACTACCCTGGCTTGTCCCCTTTTGCTCCTCGCGAGGCGTTGTGGTACGATGATGCGTCGTTTCCAGGGAATGAGGAAGGGGGCTTCCGTTCGTGGCTCATCGGGTGTCTTCACGAGGGAGATCGGCCCGGCAGGTCGTCGGCCTGGTCGTCCTGGCGGGATTGTTGCTGGCGATCGCCTTTGTGAATTGGCGATCTCGCCCTGCGCCCCCTCCACCGGCCGTCCGTTTGCCGGGTTATGCGGATATCGGCGTAAACGTCGCCCTGGAACAGTATGATCCGGACGCCCTGCCCCTTGTCCTGGACCGCTTGCAGTCCGCGGGGATCTCCTGGCTGCGTCAGCGCTTCCCCTGGGATCAGATCGAGCCCTCTCTGGGACGGTTTCAGTGGGAGACCTGGGACCGCATCATTGAGGCCGCCTCCGCTCGGGGATTCCGCCTCATCGCCGTGCTGGATCGTTCCCCCGCCTGGGCCAGAAGCCCGGTGGACGCCGAGAACCCCTTCGCCCCTCCGCATGAGCGTGCGGATTACGGCCGCTTCGTCGCCGCATTTGTGGACCGCTATCGGGACCGCGTCGACGTCTATCAGATCTGGGATGAGCCGAACATCGCCCCGCATTGGGGCGCGCGCGCCATCGATCCGGTGGAGTATCTGGGATTGCTACGGGAGGGATACTACCAGGTCAAGGCGCGTGACCCCGACGCGTGGGTGGTGTTGGCCGCCCTGGCCCCTAACGACGAGCCGGGGGGCGCCAACCTGAGCGATCTGACCTTCCTGGACCGGATCTATGCCCTGGGGGGGAGCGCCTGGTTCGATGCAGTGGCGGCCGAGCCATACGGGTTCGACGCTCCTCCCGACGGCGACGAGGGCTTCGGACGCGCTCGGGCGCTGCGGGCCATCATGGAGCGCCATGGCGATCGATCGACGCCCTTGTGGGCCGTCGCGTTCGGGTGGAATGCGTTGCCTGCTGGCTGGCGGGGACGTCCTTCCATTTGGGGACAGGTGGACGAGGCCACACAGGCGGCCTACCTGCGACAGGCGGTGATGCGAGCCCGTCGGGAGTGGCCCTGGATGGGGCCCATGCTATGGGCTACGTTGCAGCCGCCCGTCCCCGAGGACGATCCGTGGTGGGGATTCGCCCTGTGGGAGCCCGATGGCTCGTCGCGGGCGGCGTGGGATGCGTTGGCGGAGGTGTCGGGGCCGCCCGAACGGGTGGGGCTGGGCACGCATCGGCCGGACCATCCGGCGCTGCGTTACCAGGGGGAATGGCGCGTGACCCCCATGGCGGCGGATATCGGCCGGACGGGTGATCGGCTGGTGATCCCCTTCTGGGGGCGGGGGATCGCACTGCAGGTGCGGCGTGGCCCGTATTGGGCTTACCTGACGGTGGAGATCGATGGGCAACCCGCTCCCGAGTTGCCTCGCGATCCCCAGGGACGGGCCTACCTGGTCCTCTATGGCCCGGAGCCGCGTTCGGAGGTCGTGAACCTGGCCGTGGACCTGCCCCTGGGGGAGCACCAGGCGGTGATTGAGGCCACCGGCGGCTGGGGCCAGTGGGCGTTGGAGCGGGTGATCGTACAAGGGCAGGCGCCGCCTGCCTGGGCGTGGATTCGGCATATCCTGGGCGTGCTGTCGATCCTGCTGGGGATCGCGTTGCTTCGATCGTGGCGATGGGAGGATGCCCGGGCCACATGGGCCGCCTTGAGGGCGCTGTCCGAGCGCCTGGACACGTGGGCACGCCGTGTGCCGAACCACGTGCAGATGGCCCTCGTTGTATCCCTGGGAGCCCTCGTGGCGCTGGCGCCCATCGGCCCTGTGCGTTTGGCGGCCTTTCTGGCTCTGGCCGCCGCCCTGTGGTTTCGGCCGGATTTGCTCCCGCTCCTGGTGATGTTGTACCTCCCCTTCTATCTGCGGCCGTTGGTTCTGGCCGGGCGGGCGTTTCGCGCGCCGGAGCTGGTCGTGTGGTTGGGCCTGGCGATCCTGTTGGGGCGTTGGCTGGTGGGGTGGGCGGCTGGGCGTTCTCCCCAGCGTCCCTCTGGTGGCCCGTTTGATGTCTTGATCGCAGCTTTCGTGTTCGTCGCCGCTCTGGCGACGTTGGCCGCGCAGGAGCGGGGCGTGGCGTTACGCGAGCTGCGGGTCGTCATCGTTGAGGCGGCGCTGTTCTATTGGATTCTGACCCGAGGGCCTGCCGTGGTGGGTCGCCGCTTTTCCCCGTGGCTCACCGTGGACGCGTTCGTCCTCGGCGCGATGCTGGTCAGCCTGATCGGCGTCGGGCAGTATGTGACCGGGGCTGGTGTGATCACGGCTGAGGGCGTGTGGCGAGTGCGGGCCCTATACGGCTCACCGAACAACCTGGCGTTGTACCTGGACCGGGCCATCCCGGTGATGCTGGGCGTGGCGGCGTTCGGGCGAGATCGGCGGCGCTGGCTGTACGGGACGGCCGCGATCCCCTCCCTCGCCGCCTGCTTCCTGACCTTCAGCAAAGGGGCTTTGCTGCTAGGCGTGCCCGCGGCGCTGGTCGTGATCGCCGGCCTCGGCGTGTGGATGGCTCGACGGTCGGGGCGGATCTGGCGACGCCCGGTGTGGATCGCCTTGTCCGTGTTGGTCATCATGGGGGTGGCGCTGGTGCCCTTTTTGCATACGGAACGGTTCGCCCGCTCGTTGGACTTTCAGAGTGGCACCGGCTTCTTTCGGTTGCGGCTATGGCAGAGCGCTTGGCGGATGGCGCTGGACCACCCCTGGTTGGGGGTGGGGCCGGACAACTTCCTCTATCAATATCGCAACCGGTACGTGTTGCCGGATGCCTGGGCGGAGTTGAACCTGTCTCACCCGCACAATATTGTGTTGGACCTGTGGACGCGCTTGGGGATCCCGGGATTGGCGGTGGGGCTCGCCCTGTTCGGTCAGGCGGCCGTGGTGTCGTTACGGCTGTTGCGGCAGTGCTCCGCCGACGAGCGGGCGTTGGTGGTGGGGTTGCTGGCCAGCCTGGCGGCCACGGTGGCGCATGGCCTGATCGATAACTCGATCTTCCTGGTGGATTTGAGCTTTGTGTGGATGATGACCCTGGGGCTGCTGGCCGGGCTGTGGCGCGAACGGTCGATGGCCTCTTGAGCAATTCGTGAGGAGGAAGGTATGCGGATCCTGGTGACGGGCGGAGCTGGGTTCATCGGCTCACACCTATGCGATCGACTGCTGGCCGATGGGCATTCGGTCATCGCGATGGATAATCTGATCACCGGCAACACGGACAACATCGCCCACCTGGTGGGGCGGGATGATTTCCTCTTCATCAAGCACGATGTGACGAACTACATCTACATCGATGGGCCGGTGGATGCCGTATTGCACTTCGCCTCTCCGGCCAGCCCTATCGATTACATGCAGTTGCCGATTCAGACGTTGAAGGTGGGCGCGCTGGGGACCCACAAGGCGTTGGGGCTGGCTCGCGCCAAGGGGGCCCGTTTCCTGTTGGCGTCCACCTCTGAGGTGTATGGCGATCCGTTGGTCCATCCGCAGCCGGAGACCTATTGGGGCAACGTGAACCCCATCGGCCCGCGCGGCGTGTACGATGAGGCCAAGCGCTTCGCCGAGGCCATGGCCATGGCGTATCATCGGGTGCACGGTGTGGAGACTCGCATCGTGCGCATCTTCAACACGTACGGCCCCCGGATGCGGCTGGACGACGGCCGGGTGGTGCCCAACTTCATCGGTCAGGCGCTGCGCGGTCAGCCTTTGACCGTGTATGGCGATGGTTCACAGACCCGCTCCTTCTGTTACGTGGATGATCTGGTGGAGGGGATCGTGCGGCTGTTGCACTCCGATGAAGTGGAGCCGGTGAACCTGGGCAATCCGCAGGAGATGAGCATCCTGGATTTCGCTCAGCTGATCAACCGGATGACCGGCAATGAGGCGGGGATCGTCTTCAAACCTCTGCCCAAGGACGATCCACGCGTGCGGCGACCGGATATCACCAAGGCCCGACGGGTGCTGGGGTGGGAGCCTCAGATCTCCCTGGAGGAGGGGCTGGCGCGCACCATCGAATACTTTCGGGCGAAGGTGTCCGCCGGTTGACCTTCCTCGGCGAGGACGTGGTTACGAGTCGGGATGACCGGAGGCGCTCTACTGGTCTGTGAGAGCCGTCCTGCGCCGTCGCCTGTGGCGGCGCCAAGCTGTCAGGGGGGAGGTATCGATGGAGAGCCCAGTATACAAGGATGCGACGCGACCGATTCCCGAGCGCGTGGAGGGTCTCCTCCGGCGGATGACGCTGGAGGAGAAGGTGGCCCAGTTGGGGGCTCATTGGTCTTATGCCTTCATCGGGTCAAAGGTGCCCGATCCGGAGAAGATGAGGCGACTGATCGGGCGGGGAATCGGACAGATCACCCGGGTGGGAGGCGCGCTCAACGTATCTCCGGAGCGGTCTGCCCGGATCGCCAACGAGATCCAGCGCTTCCTGGTGGAGGAGACGCGTTTGGGGATTCCGGCCCTTATCCATGAGGAGTGCCTGGCCGGTTATATGGCACGGGGCGCCACTGTCTTCCCGCAGATCATCGGTCTGGCGGCCACCTGGGATCCAGGCCTGGTCGAGCGCATGGCGACCGTGATCCGAGAGCAGATGCTGGCCGTGGGGGGACGGCAGGGGTTGTCGCCGGTGCTGGATGTCGCCCGTGACCCGCGGTGGGGGCGCACCGAGGAGACGTATGGCGAGGACCCGTATCTGGTGTCACGCATGGGGAGCGCCTACGTGAGGGGATTGCAGGGCGATGACCTGCGGGCGGGCGTCATCGCGACGGGGAAGCACTTCGTGGGGTATAGCGCCTCCGAGGGCGGCATGAACTGGGCGCCCGCGCATATCCCGCCGCGTGAGCTGTACGAGGTGTTCGCCCGTCCCTTTGAAGCGGCGATTCGCACGGCCGGGTTGGCCTCCATCATGAACGCTTACAACGAGCTGGACGGCGTGCCCTGTGGCGCCTCTCGGGAGATCCTCACCGATCTGCTGCGAGATCGGCTTGGGTTCCGAGGGCTTGTCGTGTCCGACTACCGGACCATTCCCACCCTGGCCGACTACCACCATCTCACGGTCGATATCCGGGAAGCGGCCGCCCAGGCGCTGGAGGCGGGCTTGGATGTGGAGCTACCCGAGGTGGAGGGGTACGGTGAGCCGCTGCTGGAGGCGATTCGTGGGGGCAGGATCGGCGAGGAGATGTTGGACCTGGCCGTCCGCCGTGTGTTGGAGGCCAAATTCCGGCTGGGCCTCTTCGAGAATCCTTATGCGGATGTGGACCGGATTCCGGAGGTATATGGCCGACCCGAGCACGAGCGGCTGGCCCAGGAGATCGCGGTCAAGTCGATCGTCCTCCTTAAGAATGAGGATCGATTGTTGCCGCTGAGCAAGGGCTTGAAGACGATCGCCGTCATCGGCCCCAATGCGGATAGCGTGCGCAATCTGTTCGGCGATTACGCCTATCCCACGCATATCGAGCGGCTCATAGAGAAGGTGCAGGAGGGTGATGAGAGCGCTTTCCCCATCACCGATGCGGTGGCGCGTCGCGGCCTGGAGGAGATGTTCCGGGATCTGGTGGGGGATGAGAACTCGGAGTCCTTCATCCGGCATACGTACGGCGCCAAGAGCGTGTTGGAGGCCATTCGGGAGACCGTTGGGGATGGCACCGAGGTGTTGTATGCTCGTGGATGTGGGGTGATGGATGCGTCCACAGAGGGCTTTGCCGAGGCGGTCGAGATCGCTCGGAGGGCGGATGTGGCCATCCTGATCCTGGGTGGGCGATCGGGGTTGGATGTGAAGTCCACCAGCGGTGAGGCGCGTGACCGGACAGATCTGGGGCTGCCGGGCGTGCAGCAGCCGTTGTTGGAGGCGGTGTGCGCGACGGGGACGCCGGTCGTGCTCGTATTGGTGGATGGCCGGCCGCTGGCCATCCGGTGGGCGGCCGAGCATGTCCCGGCCATCCTGCACGCCTGGGTGCCGGGGCAAGGCGGTGGGATTGCCGTGGCCCGGGTGTTGTTCGGCGATGCCGTCCCCGGAGGAAAGCTGCCCATCTCGGTCCCCCGCAGCGTGGGACAGGTCCCGGTCTATCACTACCACAAGCCGTCCGGTGGGCAGTCCCGCTGGCTGGGGGACTACGTGGAGGAGAGCTCGAAGCCGCTGTTCCCCTTCGGCTTTGGCCTGAGCTACACGGAGTTCGAGTACAGCGATCTGCGCCTGAGCCGCGCGCGGGTGGATAGTCGGGGGAGCATCGATATCTCCGTGCGCGTGCGGAATGTGGGAAGTTTCGCCGGCGACGAGGTCGTGCAGCTATACGTGCGTGATCGAGAGGCGGATGTCACCCGGCCCGTCCAGGAGTTGGTGGGCTTCCATCGAGTCCACCTGAGGCCGGGGGAGGGCTGTACGGTGACCTTCACTTTGTACATGAGCCAGCTGGCCTTCCTCAACCGGGCCATGCAGCTGGTCGTGGAGCCCGGGAACGTCGATGTGATGGTGGGGAACTCTTCCGAGGACATCCGGCTGCGAGGTGAATTTGAGATCATCGGCGATCGGGTGGAGGTGGGCGGTGATCGGGCCTTCTTCTCCGACGTCCGGGTAACCGCTGGATGACCTCGGATGAAACGGCCCGGCACGTGTGATGTGATGTATCTTTGAGAGAGTGTCTGAGAAATGCCGTTGCTTCTGCTGTGGGGAGGCCCGGAGGGGCTCCGCCCCTC
>JAADGJ010000083.1 GCA_013152435.1 Chloroflexota bacterium
GCTGCTGGTGGTCGGCTGCGTGCCAGCCCAGCCCCCGGCCGCCACGGCAGGCGCCGAGACCGCGGCGCCCGAGCCCGCGGCCGAGGGCCCACGACGCGGCGGCGTCGTCACCCGGGCGATCACATCCGAGCCGCGCTCGCTGGATCCGCACGGATCGCCCAGCGCGGGCGCCAATTTGATGTTGCCGTATCTGTACGACTCGCTGGTATACCGGGCGCCGGACAACACGTTCCACCCATACCTGGCCGAGTCATGGGAGGTGGCCCCGGACGGGCTGACGATCACCATGACGCTGCGAAGCGACGTCACCTTCCACGACGGCACGCCGCTGACCGCTGATGCGGTGGTCTTCACCTTCCAGCGACTGAAAGAGCAGGGACGCCGGTCCCCCATCTACGGCAGCTTCCGAGCGGTCAGCGCCATCGAGGCGGTGGATGACCTGACGGTACGGTTCCGATTTGAGCGCCCATACGCCATGTTCTTCACCACGCTCTCCCAGCCCTACGCGGGCATCCTGAGCCCGACGGCGGTGGAGGCCGCGGGAGAGGCCTTCGGGCAACAGCCCGTGGGCACGGGACCGTTCAAACTGGAGTCGTGGGAGCCGGGAGTGCAGGTGACTCTGGTGCGCAACCCCGACTACGCCTGGCCACCGCCGTCGATAGAGAACCCCGGGCCGCCGTACATCGATAAACTGGTGTTCAAGATCATCCCGGAGGCCACCACCCAGGTCGCGGCGCTGCAGGCGGGCGAGGTGGACATCATGTTCGTCAACGATCCCGCCCACATCGCCCTGCTGGAGCAGGACCCCAATATCCGGCTAGAGCGAACGGTGCTACACGAGCTCATCTACCTGGGGTTCAACTGCCGCAAGTCGCCGTTCGATGAGCCGTTGGTGCGACGAGCGCTCTCCCATGCCATCAACAAGTCCGAGATCATCGAGACCGCACTGGACGGCCGGGGAACGCCCGCTTTCGCCCCGCTGCCCCCCAGCCTGCCAGGGTTCGATCCATCGCTCAAGGAGTACGAGTACGCATATGATCTGGATCAAGCCAGGGCGCTCCTGGAGGAGGCAGGGTTCCAACAGGCGGAGGACGGCACCTGGTCCCGCGATGGGGAGACGCTCAAGGCCGTCCTGTTGACCTCCACGCGAGCGCCCAATGAGGCCGTCGCCACGGTGATCCAGGGGCAGCTGAAGGCGCTGGGGATCCCCGTCGAGATCCAGCAACTGGAGTCCGCCGCCGTCCGAAAGCGCACGGCGAAAGGGGACTTCGACCTGTTGCTGTGGCGCTACGGTTGGAGCGACGCGGACGCGCTGAACATCTTCTTCGCCTCATCCCGCATCGGCAGCACCAACCGAGTGGCCTACAGCAACCCGGAAGTCGACGCGCTGCTGGAGAAGGGCATCCAGGAGATGGATCCGGAGGCCCGGGCGCGCATCTACGTGGAGATCCAGAAGCTCATCATGCAGGACGCCCCGTGGCAGCCCCTCTACGTCCCGGAGGACTACATCGCCTTCGGCCCCAGGATCCGAGGGGCCAAGGTGGTCGCCCAGGGGAGGGTCCTGCTCCAGGATGCGTACGTTGTAGAGGAGTGATCGGTGCTGCGCTATCTGCTCCGGCGGCTGGCCAGCGGGCTCCTGGTCCTGCTCGTCATCAGCTTCTTCACCTTCGGCGCCCTGGACATCGCGCCGGGGGACGCCGTCGATGTGCTGATCGATGACAGCGCGTCGGCGGAGGAGAAGGAGGAGCTGCAACGAGCCATGGGGCTGGACGCAAGCCTGATCGTCCGCTACGAGCGGTTTCTGGCCGGAGCGATCTTGCACGGCGACCTGGGGCGCTCCCTGATGACGGAGCGCCCCGTCGCCGACCTGATCCTGGAGCGCCTCCCGTACACGGTGGTGCTGGCACTGGCGGCCACAGGGCTCACCGTGCTGTTGGGCACGCTGGCAGCGGTGATCGCCTCCTCACGGCCGGGATCCTGGCTGGATGTGATCGTCATGAGCGGCGCCATGCTGGGGCTGTCCATGCCCAACTTCTGGCTGGCCCTGCTGCTCATCGCGCTTTTCTGCATCAAGCTGGGATGGCTTCCCGTCGTGGGAGCCGGGAGCCCGTCGCACCTGCTGCTCCCGGCGATCAGCCTGGCCATGCCCAGCGCCGCCGTGCTGGCGCGCCTCCTGCGATCGAGCATCCTGGACGTGCGCACGGCGGACTACGTGCGCACAGGACATGCCAAGGGGCTCCGACGGAACTATGTGTTCCTGCACTACGTGCTGCGGAACGGCCTGATCCCGGTGATCACCCTGGTCGGCCTGCAGTTCGGCCGCCTGCTGGGCGGCGCGTTCATCGTGGAGACCATCTTCAGCTGGCCCGGCCTGGGGCGGCTCACCGTGCAGGCCGTGTTCGATCGGGATGTGCCCGTCGTCGTCGGCGCCACGCTGCTGATGGCGACGGCCTACCTGACCGTCAACTTCCTGGTGGACGTGGCACACGCCGCCCTGGATCCTCGAGTCCGGTACGAGGCCGTATGAAAGCCCTGCAGATCAGCAAGCCCGGCAAGTGGGGCGAAGGGGCCTTCCCTCGCCCCTCCCACCCGATCTCGGGCCACACAGACGCGCCCGCGCCAGTGAGAAGGAGACGCCGCCGGCTTCCGCTCAACGCGATAGTGGGGCTATTCCTGCTCACCCCGCTGATCTTCGGGGCGCTTCTCGGCCCGCAGATCGCCCCTTACCCGGCGGACGAGATGAACGTCGGGCCCCGCCTGCACGCGCCCAGCAGCCAATACCCCTTCGGCACCGATGCCTTTGGGCGGGACCTCTTCAGCCGGGTGCTCACCGGGGCGCGCACCGCCGCCGGGATGGCGCTGGGCGGGATCGCCATCTCCACCCTGCTGGGCACCCTGCTGGGGCTGCTCGCCGGGTACTACGGCGGCTGGCTGGATCATCTCCTCTCCCGGGCGATGGATACCTGGCTGGCGTTTCCGGGGCTGCTCATGGCCATCATCATCGTGGCCCGGCTGGGCCCCTCGCTGACCAACGCGATCATCGCCCTGGGGTTCATGGAGGTGCCGGTGCTGTATCGCGTGGCGCGGGGAACCACTCTCTCGGTTCGGCATGCCCTCTACGTGGAGGCCGCACGAGCCATCGGGATGACGGATCGCCGCCTGCTGACGCGCCACATCCTGCCCGACCTCTACTCGCCGATCACGGTGCTGTGTACGCTGCACATGGGCACCATCCTCCTGGCGGGAAGCGGGCTCAGCTTCATCGGATTGGGAGCCCAGCCGCCCCAGCCCGAATGGGGGCTGCTCCTCTCGTCCGGCCGCCGCTACATGGCCCAGGCGTGGTGGCTGACCTTCTTCCCGGGCATGGCGATCATGCTCTCGGTGTTGGGATTCAACCTGCTGGGCGATGGGCTACGCGACCTGCTAGATCCCCGACTGAGGACGAGGCGCTGAGGGATCATCGGCGCTACGGCCTCTCACCATAGTAGCGAGCGCACCGCTCGCCACCATCCACGACGAGTACCTCCCCTGTGATGTAATCGGAACGGATCAGGAACAGGACCGCCTCGGCCACATCCTCGGGCGTGCCCCACCGGCGGAGCAGCGTTCTGCGCGCAATGCGCTCGATCTGGGCCTCCGTGAGGCCCGAGGGCGGGAGCACCGGCCCCGGGGCCACCGCGTTCACCCGCACCGCCGGGGCCAGCTCCAGCGCCAACTGCCGGGTGAGCGCCCACATGGCCGCCTTTCCCACGCCATGGGCGACGAAGTCGGGCCACGGCTCCCAGGCCGCCAGGTCGAGGATATTGATGATCACGCCCTCGCCATGCTCCAGCATCGCGGGGGCCACGGCGTTGGCGCAATAAAAGGAGCCATGCACCAGGATGTTCACCACCCGGTGCCATGCGTCCACATCCTTGGTGGGAAACGGGGTCTTCTCAAAGCGGGAGGCGCTATTCACCAACACGTCCACCACCCCGAAGCGCTCCTCAACGGCCGCCATCATGGCCTCCACCTGTCGGAGATCAGACACGTCCGCCCGCACCGGCCACGCGGCCACCCCAAGCCTTCGCGCCTCCTCGGCCGTCTCCTCGGCGGCGTCAGCCGAGGTGTGATAGTGGATCACGACGTTCGCCCCGGCTCGCGCCAATCCCATCACGATGGCCTTGCCCACCCGGTGAGCGCCTCCCGTGACGAGCGCGGTCTTCCCCTTGAGTTCCATGTCGCCCTCCACAACAGGAATGCGTCCCCCATTCTACCAGAGAGGGCCCACTTTGAGCCATGAGGCCCCCCTCTCCTTTTATTGATCTTCGCTTAGGAAATACCGTTGCTTCCGCTGTGGGGAGGCCCGGAGGAGCTCCACCCCTCCGGAAAAAGCCTTTCTCCCGCCTTCGACCTGCCCAGCCTCGGCCCGAGTCCTTCGGAAAGGGCCGAGAAAGGCAGGTGCAGGCCGGAAAAGTGGGGTTTTCCGTGGAGGGGAGGCCCCCTCCACACCTCCCCTTGTGGAGTTGGTATCAAGTTAAGCGACACGGAAGCGTGGTCCCGCATCTCTGGGGTGGCTCGGAGGGGCGTCAGCCCCTCCGAAGGACTCTATTTTCAGCCCCTCACCTGCCCCGTGGGGCCGGAGGCCACCGACCCAAGCCCCAACCAGGCAGGGAAAAGGCGAGAGCGAATAGGGCGCCCCGGTGGGTCGCCCTTATCCGAAACGAATGACGCGGCCCGCATGTTTCTTTCACCATGCGAAGATCAACAGATTTTGGGGTTCACCACCGTCCTGCGACTCTGGACACGCCAGCTTGCCAGTGTGGGCGTGATAAGGCATAATGGTTCACGATAACCTATTTTTATGAGGTCCTCCAAGAAGGGAGAGAGGAATGACACAAGCAAAACAGGGTGACACCGTCCGGGTGCACTACACGGGCAAGTTGGAAGATGGTACGGTCTTCGATAGCTCTCTGGATCGTGAGCCGCTTCAGTTCACGATCGGCGTAGGCGAGGTCATCCCGGGGTTTGAGCAGGCCGTCGTCGGGATGAGCCCAGGCGAGTCGAAGACCGCCGTGATCCCGGCGGACGACGCTTACGGTCCCCATCGCCAAGAGATGGTCCTGGTCGTAAGCCGTAGCCAGTTCCCCATGGGGGTACAGCCAGAGATCGGGCAGCAGTTCCAGGTCGGCCTCCAGGACGGAGGGACCGTGATCGTCATGGTCACCGAGGTCTCGGAAACCACGGTAACCCTCGACGCCAACCATCCTCTAGCGGGCAAGGATCTGACCTTCGATATTCAGCTCGTGGAGATCCTGTAAGCAGTAAACAAAAGGGCGGTGGGGCCTTCGCCTCACCGCCCTGCTGCTCACATCCTCGTACGCCCTCACCCCTGTCTCATCCCGCGTTGTTGCTGAACGCCCAGCGTAGCATCCTCCTACCATCGCGGCAGTACGGCGATTTGCGCAGCAGCCAGTATCGGATCAGCGGGCGGAAGGCTCGAACGAGATGTCGACGAAAGCCCAATTCAGCCTTCATATCCTGCACGTAGTCCTCCAGGTCGCGCCGCTGATAGCGTAACACGCGTTGGCTCTCCGTGGTATCCAGCCAATCGGTGCTATAGGGAGCGGTAGCGAAGGCATCCTCCGGCAACATGCCTATTTCCACCGCGCCCAGCACCCGGGAGACGATCTCTCGATAGGTGTACTGGCACCTCGGCCCCCCGCCGATGAGCCACATCCTGCCCCAGACCTCATCGCTCTCCAATGCGTTGGCGATCGCCAGGGCCACATCCCGCGGGTGAATGAACTCGATCCGGTTACTCAGCGGGACATCGAACATGCCCGGGTCCAGGATCAGCCGCACGGGCAGCGCGGCCGCCAGCCGAAAGATGGCCCACGTCAGACCCGACTCTCGCACCAGCTGCTCACAGATCACCTTGTGCCGGGCATAGTGCTCCAACGGGTCTACCGGGTCGGCCACCCGGCGCGGGGGCGGCAAATGCTGCGTCCTGCCGTAGACGTGATACGAGGACGTGAACAGGATCCTGGGCGGAGACGGCGTGATGGCCCGCATGGCCTGCAACAGGTTGCGCGTCCCCTCCACGTTGATCCCATACGCCCAGTCCGGCTGCTTCTCGCTCTCGATCCCCGTCGCCGAAAGCTTGGGGATCACAAAGGCCAGATGCACGACCACATCCTGTCCCACCACGGCGGCTGCCACATCCTCCGGCCGCCGCAGATCCCCCCAGAACACCTCGATCCGCCCGTGAAAGCGCCGCGCCGCTCGCTCGTTGTCCCGACTCTGCAGATCGAAGCAGCGAACCGTGTGCCCACGCCTCAGCAGTTCCTCCAACGTCCCCTGACCGATATTCCCAAACGCGCCGGTAAGCAATACCTTCATGCTTCCTTCCCTTTCTCCAAACCTTGTAGCAGCATCCGCATCCCCTCCTGGGCGACCTGTCCCCAGTCGGCCCCATCGGAGTCGAGCAACGCCTGCAGCAATATCCCGACGGCCAGGGACACGAGCACCCGCGCGGCGATCTCCGGATCCACCTCCTTGAGGGAGCCCTCCCGGATGCCCGACTCCACCATCCGGGCGAAATAGGTCCAAAACCGCCGATACGGGGCAATGGTCGCCTCCCAAACCTGGGGATCCCGGGCCGCCTGAGCCCAGAACTCCAGGAACATGGGGAGCTGGTCCTCCGCCTCCTGAAACACGCGGCGGGCCGTCCCCGCCATGGCGAGAAGCCCCTCCGGAACCGAGTCAACCCGGGCCATCTCCGCGGAGAGGTCATCCTCCAGTTGCGTCAGCCAGGAGGATAGCAGGGCCAGGAAGACCGCCTGTTTGGTGGGGAAATGGTGATAGAAGGCCCCCTTGCTGACGCCCGCCCGCTGGCAGATATCCGAGACGCTGGTCGCCTCGTAACCCTTCTCCGCGAAACACTGGGCCGCCGAGCGGAGGATGCGGGAACGGGTTTCGATGCTGCGCTGTTGTCGTGCCATGATCGCCCCTTTTTCAAAATCAAACCGACCGGTCGGTCTGATTTTACACGAGATGGGCCCGGAAGTCAAAATGTCCCAGCGTGGGCGCAACCACGCCATATTGACATTCCCCCCGGTTTCGCGTATACTCACAGCAGGTGGGCCCATAGCTCAATTGGCAGAGCAGCGGCCTTTTAAGCCGCGGGTTGCAGGTTCGATTCCTGCTGGGCTCACCATTTCTTTTTATGTTCCATCTAAGGGAGGTTCCTCCATGCCGCGTCCACTTCCCCCCGACATCGGCTTCGCCACCCGCGCCGTGCACGCAGGCGAACGCCTCTTCCCTGCAGAGGCCACCCCCGTCGCCTCACCCATCACCCCCAGCGTCAGCTACCTGTATGAAAGCATCTCAGAGCTGGACGCCGTGCTGGGAGGCGAGCGGCCCGGCCCCGTCTACGCCCGCTACGGCACACCCACGGGAACCGCGCTGGAGGCCGCTATCGCCTCGCTGGAAGGCGCCGGCGCAGCCCTGGCCGTCGGCTCCGGGATGGCGGCCCTCCACCTGGCCCTGCTCGACGCGGGCGCCAGCGGCAACGCCGCCGTGATCGCCGCCCAGGACTGCTACGGAGCTACCTACACCCTCCTCAGCGAGCTTCTGGCCAGCCAGGGGGTACGCGTTCGCTTCGTCGATATGAGCGATCTGGACGCGTTGGAGCAGGCGCTGGCCAGAGAACGCCCGGTAGCGGTGCTACTGGAGACCATCTCCAATCCATTGCTGAAGGTGGCTGATCTGCCCGCCGTCGTCGAGCGCGCACATGCGGCGGGGGCCGATGTCATCGTAGACGCCACGTTCACCACCCCCTGGCTGTGCCGACCACTGGAATACGGCGCCGATTATGTCGTCCATAGCGCCACCAAATATCTGGGCGGCCATGGCGATGTGCTGGGCGGCGTGATCGCCACCAGCCGGCCCCGGCGTCAATCCCTACACGAGCTCCTCAAGCTGGTGGGCGGCGTCCTCGGGCCTCACGAGGCATGGCTGATCCTGCGCGGCCTCAAAACGCTGCCGCTGCGCATGCAGCGCCAATGTCAGAACGCGCTGGCCATCGCGCAGTGGCTGGACGGCCACCCGGCCGTCGCACGTGTCCATTACCCCGGCCTGCCCTCGCATCCTCACCATGAGCTAGCCACTCGGTTGTTCGGCGGCCGAGGCTACGGCGGCGTCGTCAGCTTCGAGCTGGCGGACGGCGGAGCGCCGGAGGTCTTCCGCTTCCTGGAAGCCCTGCGCCTGATATTGCCCGCCACCAGTCTGGGCGACGTGTACTCGCTGGCGCTGTACCCGGCCATGTCCTCCCACCGCTCGCTACCACCGGAGGAGCGCGCCCGCCTGGGCATCCACGACAACCTGCTACGCCTCTCACTGGGCATCGAGGACGTAGAGGATATCCAGGCGGATCTGGACCAGGCACTACACGCAGCGATGCATGACGGATAACGAGATTCCTCTTTCGCCTTTCACATCACAGGAGCCAAGCCCATGAACCCGGTATCCTATCTGGAGCAACACCTCTCCGACTATATGGCCGATCTGCGAGAGCTGGTGGAATTCGACAGCGGCAGCCACAACAAGGCCGGCGTGGACCGGGCGGCCACCATCATGGCTGGACATCTGGAGTCGATCGGCTGTCAAGTCGAGCGCATCCCGCTGACGGACTACGGCGACTGCGTGGTCGGCCGGCTGCGCGGCAACGGCCGGCTACGCTTGCTGCTCCTGGGGCATCTGGACACCGTCTACCCCGATGGCACGGCCGCGCAGCGACCGCTACGCATCGAAGGCAACCGGGCCTACGGTCCCGGGGTGGCAGATATGAAGAGCGGGCTGCTGACCGGCGTCTACGCCCTGCGCGCCCTGCGGGAGGCCGGCTTCGAAGATTTCGAGGAGATCGCCTTCTTCTGTAACAGCGAGGAGGAGGTGGGATCGCCGGCCTCCCGCCGCCTGTACACGCCGCTGGCGAACCGGGCCGACGCCGCGTTCGTGCTGGAAAGCGCGCGAGCGGACGGGAGCATCGTGACGGAGCGCAAAGGCGGCGGCACCATTCGCGTCCGGGTGCTCGGGCGGGCAGCGCACGCCGGCGTAGAGCCCGAGAAAGGCGCCAGCGCGATCCTGGAGCTGGCCCATCTCATCGTCGCCGCTCACCGGCTGAACGGCGTGCGCCCCGGCACCACCGTGAACGTGGGTGTAGCCCGCGGCGGGACCCGCAGCAACGTGGTCCCGGACCACGCCGAGGCCGCCATCGACGTCCGGATCATGAGCGTGGAGGATCAGGAGGCCGTGTGGGCCGGCCTGCACGCCGAGGCCATGCATCCGACCGTGCCGGGCACACAGGTGATCCTGAGCAGCCGGGGATTCACCCCTCCGATGCCCCGCACACCAGCCACGGCCCTGCTGGCCAAGCTGGCCCAGGCGGAGGCGAGGCAGCTCGGGTTCACGCTCACCGAGGCCAGCACCGGCGGACGCTCGGACGGGAACTTCTGCGCAGCCGGCGGCACCCCCGTGCTGGACGGCTTGGGCCCCATCGGCGGCGACGACCACAGCCCTCGCGAGTACCTGGAGGTGGACTCCATCGTGCCGCGAACGGCGCTGCTGGCGGGGCTCATCGCCCGCACGGCGGAGGCGGTGGACCAGCTTCGAGGGTTAAGAGGATAGCGACGAGACAGCGAGGCGGCGGGCTGGCGAGCTCGCCCTTGTCTGAGCCGCCCAACTATTGTATCATCACACCACCTGCCGATTTTCCAGAACTCAGAGCGTGTCTGAGAAGTCCTGTTGCTCCCTGCTATGGGGAGGGCCCGGAGGAGCTTCGTCCCTCCGGAAAAGGCCTTTCTCCCACCTCCGACCTGCCAGACCTCAGACACCTCGTCGATAAATCTTCAGGCACACTCTCAGCCACGGAGAGACCCATGCTCGAAGTCCAGCACCTGACGAAGATTTATGAGGACGGCACCAGGGCGCTCACCGATGTCTCCTTCACCGTCGAGAACGGCGAGTTCGTCGTGCTGCTGGGGCTGAGCGGATCGGGCAAGTCCACGCTTCTGCGTTGCATCAACCGCCTGATCGAGCCCACGTCGGGGAAGATCATCTTCGACGGCGTAGACGTGACGGCCGCGTCCGGCGCCGAGCTGCGTCGCATCCGGCGCAGCATCGGCATGATCTTCCAACAGTTCAACCTGGTGGAGCGCTCCACGGTGCTCACGAACGTGCTGACCGGCCGATCCGGGTACCTCAACCCGCTCACCTCTGCCCTGGGCCTGTTTCCCAGAGAGGAGGTCGAACGGGCCATGCGCAACCTGGAGCGGGTCGGCATCGCAGACAAGGCGTACAACCGGGCCGACACCCTCTCCGGCGGCCAGCAACAGCGTGTGGGGATCGCCCGGGCGCTGATGCAGGAGCCCAAATTGATCCTGGCCGACGAGCCCGTCGCCAGCCTGGATCCCGTCCTGGCCCACAGCATCCTTCGCTATCTGGAGCAGCTCAACCGGGAGGATGGGTTAACGGTGATCTGCAGCCTGCATATCCCCAGCTGGGCCCGCCGCTACGGCACACGAATCCTGGCGCTGAAGGAGGGAAGGCTGGTATACGACGGTCCGCCCGAGGCGCTGGACCGCCAGCGGTTCCGAGAGATCTACGGCCCAGAGGCCGAGGACGTGGAGATCGTCTGATCCCCATCCCGCCGGAGTTCCCGATCAGGAGGCCCCCATGCCCAAAGACTTCCCGAGCGACGAACAGCTCATCGCCCTGTTGATGCCGGAGAGCCGACGAACCCGCCGCACGCTGACCACCCGGCTCCGATATCTGCAACTGCGCTTCGCCACCTTCCTGCTGGACTTCTTCTTCGTCGGCTACCTCTACTGGGCCTTCGGATACGTGACCAGCCACGTGGATGCGTTGAACACGCTCCATCCCAATCTCCCCTGGTGGGTCGCCCTCATCCTGATCGTCGAGCTCACCGTCCTGTGGGAGAGCCTGACCCGCTCCCTGGCCGCCCGGGTGCTCAACACGAACCTGATCCGCCCCGACGGGAGCCGCCCCACCCTCTCGCAACGGCTGATCCGCTTCCTGGGCTGGAACCTGAGCCTGCTCCCTCTGGGCCTCGGGCATCTATGGGCGCTGGGCGATCGCGCCTGGCTCGCCTGGCACGATCGCCTCTCAGGCACCGTGGTGATCGCCCAGGAACGTGCGATCGAGGAGCGGCTACAACGCCCACCTTCCTGGTACACCACGTCGTGGGGATTGGCCCTGCTGGCCTTCCTGGCCCTGTCCTACGGGGTAGGCTGGATCATCACCGAGATCAACCCGAAAGTCCTGGTCACCGACGCCCACCTGGTCCGCCCCCTGGTCTCTGAGCTGCTGCGTCCGGAGATCCTGACCCGTGAGCAGCGGGAGCAACGGGTCGTCGCCGATTTCGTGATCCCCTGCCCAGAGACGCCTCCGCCCCCCGTCGAGCCGAGCGACCGGCCCTACTTGCGCATCACCCCCACTTGCGGCGACCCGGGCACCCACGTGACGCTGGAGGGGGGCAACCTGCATCCGAACACCGTCGCCCAAATCCGCTGGCTGGATCCGTTGGGGAACGCGACCCGGCTCAGCGCCGCCCGCACGGACGCGGAGGGGCGCATCTTCCTGGAGTTCGAGGTGCCGAAGACGGCTCTGCCGGGGCAGACCGGCCTCTTCGGCGCGGAGGTACTCCTCACCTGGGAGGAGGGGGAACTGAAAATCTCCGAGACGGCCATCCAGGTGAAAGAGAAGATGCTGGAGACCATCTTCCTGGCTCTGATGGCCACGACGCTGGGCGTGGTCCTGGCCGTCCCGGTAAGCTTCCTGGCCGCGCGCAACCTGATGGCGCGCCACCCCGTGGGGGCGGTGATCTACTACGTGGTGCGACTGATCCTGAACATCCTGCGGGCCATCGAGCCGTTGATCTGGGCCATCATCTTCGCTGTATGGGTGGGGATCGGACCCTATGCGGGCGTGCTGGCTCTGACGCTGCACTCCATCGCCGCGCTGGGCAAGCTCTATTCCGAGGCCATCGAGAGCATCGATCCGGGGCCCATTGAGGCGGTCACCGCCACCGGCGCCACCCGGCTGCAGACCATCGTGTACGCCGTGATCCCCCAGGTGATCCCGCCGTTTATCGCCTTCACCATCTACCGGTGGGACATCAACGTGCGCATGTCCACGGTTATCGGCTTCGTGGGCGGTGGCGGCATCGGCTTCCTGTTGATCCAGTGGATCAACCTGTTGCAGTATCGGCAGGCGGCCACCGCCGTGTGGGCCATCGCCATCGTCGTCTCCATCATGGATTACCTGAGCGCCATCATCCGCGAGCGCGTCGTATAACAGCCTCCGCAAAGCAGTTTGCGGCATCCGGAGTCATATCGGCCTTTGTGAGCCTTGGTCCCTGCTCTGGTTTCAGCTCTACCGACCACATGAGCATCGGTGTACGGAATCATTCTATGCCACGTGCAACTCCCCCTTCCGGATACGCACCAGCTTTGCTATAATGTCTTCAGAGCAAACGCGCGGTCCCGT
>JAADGJ010000084.1 GCA_013152435.1 Chloroflexota bacterium
GCCACGCTTCCGTATCGCTTAAGTTGATACCAATGGGGCGATTCATGAATCGCCTTATCTGGGCTACCCGCCTGCGGGATGTGAAGGTTATGGAGAACTACGCGATCGAGACCAAGGGATTGACCAAACGCTACGGCAGGGTCACAGCGTTGGATCACCTGGATCTCCAGGTATCCGAGGGGGCGCTGTTCGGATTCATCGGGCCGAACGGGGCCGGCAAGACGACGACGCTGCGGCTGTTGGCCGGGCTGCTGGAGCCGGATGAGGGCGAGATCTGGATCGCCGGCCGTCGCATGCGGGATGACCCGCGCGGGGTTCGCTATTCCATCGGGTACATGCCGGACTTCTTCGGCGTGTATGAGGAGATGCGGGTCTGGGAGTATCTGGACTTCTACGCCTGCTGTTACGAGATCCCA
The DNA here is from genome assembly GCA_013152435.1 of Chloroflexota bacterium. Lineage (NCBI taxonomy): Bacteria > Bacillati > Chloroflexota > Chloroflexota bacterium. The sequence continues at coordinate 417 of JAADGJ010000084.1, forward strand.
AAGGCGGAGCGGCTGGCGCTGATTGAGGAGCTCCTGGTCCTAGTGGGTTTGGAGGGGAAGCGGAACGACGACGTCAGCGCGCTGTCGCGAGGGATGCAGCAGCGTCTGTGCCTGGCGCGAGCGCTGGTGCACGATCCGCAGATCCTGCTGTTGGACGAGCCCGCCTCCGGCCTGGACCCCCGGGCGCGCGTGGAGATACGTGAGCTGCTGCGGGAGCTGGCGCGCATGGGCAAGACCATCGTCGTGAGCTCGCACATCCTGGCCGAGCTCTCCGAGCTGTGCACCCAGGTGGGGATCATCGAGCGGGGCCGCTTGGTGGCCAGCGGTGATATGGAGGCTATCCGCCGTCAGATGACGGGCGAGCGGCTGCTGCATATTCGCTCGCTCGCGGATCCAGAGGCGGTTTTGGAGCGGATTCGCGGCTTCCCGGGCGTGGGCGAGGCGGTGCCTATCCCTCAGACTGAGAACGGGGCCGGATATCTCATCGAAGTTCCCTTCAGCGGGGATGATCAGGCTGTGGCCGGGCTGTTGGCCCATCTCGTCGCCGGCGGCATCCCGGTCGTCTCCTTCCAGGAGACCGGGACGGACCTGGAGGAGGTCTTCCTGCGCCTGACCAAAGGGGAGGTCGCCTAGCGTGGTCGCATGTGGTAAAAGCGACCTGTCGGGTCGCCTTATCCGCTCCACGAGCGGTTGCACCGGAAGGGGGATACGGAGGGAAAGCCCCTCCGCGGAAAGACCCTCTTTCTCGCCTGGTACCTGCCTGATTGGGGCTTTGTCCGGTGGCCTTTGGCCCAGAGGGCAGGCGAGGGGCTGGGCATAGAGTTCTTCTGATGCCAATGGGAGGATCATGCGTTTGAGTCCATCTCGCGGAATCGGGCTGAGCTTGCGCTGGAATCCCGTGATCATCAAGGAGCTGCGCGCTCGTATGCGGGGGGCGCGGGCGTTCGTGATCCTGACGGGGTTCCTGTTGCTCCTGGGGCTGTTCTTATATGGCCTCTATCAGGCGTTGGTCTCCGGCCAGCGTTACTGGGGCGGTGGGGCGCCATTGGGGGCCATGATCGGCCGCTCCCTGTTCATCAGCCTGGCGCTCTTTGAGCTGTTCGTGGTGTGCTTCATCACGCCCGCGCTGACGTCCGGGGCCATCAGCGGTGAGAGGGAACGCAAAACGCTGGATATCTTGCTGGTGACGCCGCTTTCCCCCTGGAGCATCCTGTGGGGTAAGCTGGTGGCCAGCCTCAGCTATGTTCTCCTGCTGATCCTGGCCGCGGTGCCCATGGCCAGCCTGATCTTTCTGTTCGGCGGGGTCACCCTGGCCGACATGCTGCGGGCGCTGGCCATCTTGCTCCTGTGCGCCCTGACCTTCGGCGTGCTTGGGCTGTTCTTCTCCGTCTGGCTGAGGCGGAGCGGCCGGGCGATGGTCGCCAGCTATGTGATCTTGCTCCTCCTGGCCGTAGGGGTGTACTTTCTTTACGGGGTGATCGGCGTGGTGCGGCAGAGCGAGCCGCCGCGCGTGATTCTGCTCCCCAGCCCGGTTGCAGCGATGGCCTCGGCGCTGGGGGAGTATGTGGATCCCGGGTCGTTTAGATCGAGCGGGGGCGCCCTCCTGCCCCTGGTGCGTGCCCTCAGCGGGCGCTTCGACGGCGCCCCCGGTGATCGCTCGGTGTTGATACGCCCGTTATGGCATTACACGGCCGGGATCTATCTCGTCGCGTCGCTGGCGCTCTTCCTCGCCAGCGTCTGGCTGCTTCAGCCGATCCGGCGTCGGCATCTGCGCCCGGTCGAGATCGTCGGGCTGGCCGTCCTGGTCGTGGCGCTGATCGCTGTGGGCTATGGGGTGTACGGTCCCCCCAGCTACGAACGCTTCGGCGTCCTCTCCAGGCCGCGCCCAACGCCAGCGCCCCCGCCGATGCGGGCGATGCCGCCTCCCCCGGTTGTTGTGGAGAAGGTCATCGCCGTCACGCCTCCTATCGTAAAAGAGGGGGCCGCGGAGGAGATCCAGCTCCCTCCGGGCAGGAGCCCGGAGCAGCTGGGGAAGGTTTATGCGGCGGTGGTCCAGAGCCTGATCGCGGCTGGGGAGGATCGCCCAGAAAGCCTCTCCATCTACGATACGACGGGCCTGGGTCCCCTGTCCGACCCGCTGCTGGATGGGAGCGAGCCGAGGCGATTGCCCTCGACGACGTTGGATGTCCTGTCCGCCCGGGTGGAGGAGCGAACGGGGATCCCGGTCGCCGTGGTGCACCACGAGGAGGGCGAGCCTGTGGAATGGGCAGGGGGCGAAGGCGAGATGCGGATTGGGTTCGGTGCGCCGACCTGGTTCGACGACGGCCGGGTGCGGGTGCCGGTCGTTTCCGTCACGTCCTCCGGCGCGGAGGAGGCCCGCATCTGTGTGCTGACCGAGGAGGAGGAGGATTGGGTGGTGGCCGAGTGTGGCATGCTCGTGCGGGAGGAGAAGCCCGATGAGGGGCAACAAGGCCAGTGATCCTCTGATCCCGTATCTGCGCGTCATCGGGCGGCGACTGCGCGTGCGTGATGGCGTCTGGTGGCTGGCGCGCTCGGCGTGGGCGCCGCTGGCGTACGCGGCCGCGGTGTTGCTGCTCAGCCGGGTGGTCCCCTGGCCGCGTTATCGCCTGTGGGCGTGGCTGCTCGTGGCGCTGTGGCCGATCCTGGTCTCGCTGTATGCGGCCTTGCGCCCTCAGCGCCCGATCGATGTGGCGCGTCGCGCCGACGCGATCCTGGGGCTGAAGGATCGCCTCTCGACGGCGCTGGAGCTGAGCGGCGACGGCGCCGGGTTCGACCCTGACCTGGTGGCGCGCCAGCGATCGGACGCGCTGGCGGCGGCGCGAGCGATCCGGCCCGGGCGAGATCTGCCCCTCCGATGGCCCTCCCGGTGGCTGGCCGGGGCCGCGGCGTTGTTGGCGGGCGTGCTCGTCCTCACCTTCGTGCCGAACCCGATGGATGCGGTGTTGGAGGAACGCGCCCGGGTCGCTCAGGCGGCGGCTCAGGAGGCCGATCGGCTGGAGCGGCTGGCGGAAGATGTGGAGGCTGCGGAGGCTCTGGACGAGGCCGAGAAGGAGGCGTTGCTGGAGCGCCTGCGAGAGCTGGCCGCCGAGCTGCGGGATAACCGCGGGGACATGGAGGAGGCGCTGGCGGATCTGGCGGAGTTCCGGGCGCAGTTGCGAGAGCGGATCGATCCCCAATTCGCCGCTCGCCGGGCGGCGCTGGAGGGATTGAGCGCACAGATCGCCCGGCTGGCGGGAGCGAAGGATCGCAACCCCTCGCTGGATGAGGTCGCCCGACTGCTGGATCGGATGTTGCAAGATGTCGATCAGATGGCGCCCGACGAGCGGGAGGCGCTGGCATCGGCCCTGGAGGAGGCGGCGGCCAGGCTGAGCGACGCGGATGCGGCGTTGGCCCGCGCGTTGCGGGATGCCGCCGCGGCGACGCGACGAGGGGATGGAAAGGCCGCTCGCGCCGCTGCAGCTCGGGCGGCCGGGGAGATGGCGGATGCCCGGCAGGACCTGGCCCTGCAAGAGGCCCTGGCGCGGGCGTTGGCCCAGGCGGACGAGAGCCGACGGCGGATCGCCCAGGCGGGGCGGCCCGGGCGCGGCTCAGGCCAGGGCATGGCCGCCTCTCCGGCGGGTGGAGCCTCCGGGCGTGGGCAGGGGGGACAGCCGGGCGGCGGTGGCGGGACCACGGCGGATCGGTTGCCCCCGGCGACGAGGTCGGGGCGTGCCGGTGCGCCGACGGGGCCCAATCGCCCTTATAGCGTGGACGAGGTGGTGTACGCGGCACCCGGCGGTAAGCCTGGGGGGACAGGGGCGGAGGGAAGGCCGGAGTTCATCCCCGGACAGGAGGGGGAGGCGGGTGAGGCGCAGGTCCGGCAGGGGGCGTCTGCGCAACCCGGCCTGGCGAACCCCAGCCTGGTGCCGTATCAGGAGGTGTACCGGGAGTACGCCTCGGAGGCCGCCCGGGCGATGGAGCGGGAGTACATCCCGGTGAATCTGCGGGACTACGTGCGGGAGTATTTCACGGCGTTAGAGCCGTGATGTTCTGGCGCCGGCGTGGGAGCTGGCCTTGCTGGATGGATGTTGTCAGCAGGCCGAGCTCCCATGCTCGGCCTGCGGGCGGAGTGTGTAGCGCCAGCATGGGAGCTGGCGTTGCTGGAGGGAGGTGTCAGCAGGCCGAGCTCCCATGCTCGGCTGTCGGCCGGAATGTGCAGTGCCAGCATGGGAGCTGGCCCCGCTGGAGGGGAAGCTCGGCCGTGAGGGGTTCTTTGATGGGAGGGGATGGATTGCAAATGGACGCGGACCGATTCATGGAGACGGCGCTCGCCATCGAGCGCGAGGTCGGCAAGGTCATCGTGGGGCAGACGGCCCTGGTGCGGCATACGCTGATCACGTTGCTGGCCGGGGGGAACGCGTTGCTGGAGGGCGTCCCGGGGCTGGGGAAGACCATGTTGGTGCGCACGCTGTCCCAGGCCATCGATTGCCGATTCAGCCGCATCCAGTTCACGCCTGACCTGATGCCGGCCGACATCGTGGGGACGATGATATTGGCTGAGGACGAGCAGGGCCATCGCTTCTTCCGATTCGAGCCAGGGCCGATCTTCGCCAACCTGATCCTGGCGGACGAGATCAACCGGGCCACGCCCAAGACCCAGTCGGCATTGCTGGAGGCGATGCAGGAGCGTACGGTGACGGTGGCCAAGACGATCCATAAGCTTCCCGAGCCGTTCTTCGTCCTGGCCACGCAGAACCCGCTGGAGATGGAGGGGACGTATCCGCTGCCGGAAGCCCAGATGGATCGCTTCTTCTTCAAGATCGATGTGCCGTTCCCGTCCGTGGAGGAGCTGGTGGAGATCGCCGAGCGCACGACCGGTGTGGAGGTGCCGGAGGCCCATCCGGTCGCCGACGGCGAGACGATCCTGGCCATGCAGCGGCTGGCGCGCGGCGTGCCCATCGCCAGGCACGTGACGGAGGCCGCGGCGCGCATCACCCGGGCGACCCATCCGGATGATCCCGGCGCGCCCGAGGTGGTGCGTCGCTATGTACGATATGGGGCCAGCCCGCGTGGCATGCAGGCCCTTATCCTGGGGGGTAAGATCCACGCCCTGTTGGATGGCCGCTTTAACGTCTCCCTGGACGATCTGCGGGCCGTGGCCTTTCCCGCGCTGCGCCACCGGATCATCCTGAACTTTGAGGCGCAGGCGGAGGGCATCACCCCCGACGAGATCGTGGAGCAGGTGGTCCAGACGGTTTACGCGTCCCACGTCCCGGCCTGAGCTGTGGGCCGCTTGGGAGGCAATGTGTGGCCGGGCATGGCGGCGCGTTCGGCCTCCGGGAGGATATGAAGTTGTTTGACGAGGCGTTTCTGCGGCAGCTGGAGCAGCTCACCCTGGTCAGCCGTCGGGCGCGGCGCGGGCAGATCCAGGGGGAGCGTCGCTCGCCCAAGCGTGGCCGGTCGGTGGAGTTCGCCGACTATCGGAACTACGTCCCCGGCGATGACCTGCGCTCCGTGGACTGGAACGTGTACGCCCGGCTGGGGAGGCCCTTCGTCAAACTCTTCTCGGAGGAGGAGGATACGACGGTTCACTTCCTGCTGGATGCCAGCAGGAGCATGGCGTTTGGGAGCCCGCCCAAATGGGAGCACGCCATGCGGCTGGCCGGCGCCCTGGGGTACGTCGCTCTGGCGGGCATGGACCGGGTCGCCGCTATGGCCATGGGCGGAGACGGCGCGGCGGTGATGCCGCCGATCCGCACGAAGCGTCAGGCCCTGGCGTGGTTCGACTGGCTGCAGACGCTGCGGCCGGACGGGGAGGCGCACCTGGGGCCGGCCGTGCGACGCTACGCCGCCCGCGCCCGGCAGGTCGGCCCGGCGGTGCTCATCAGCGATCTCTTGGATCCCTCCTGGGAGGAGGGGTTGACCGCCCTGTTCGCCCGCCGTTTCGATGTGATCGTGCTGCACGTCCTGGCGCCGCAGGAGGTGGACCCTGACGTGGAGGGCGATCTTGAGCTGGTGGATAGTGAGACGGGGCACTCCGTGGAGATCACCGCGGATTACGATCTGCTGGCCCGGTATCGGGACTCCCTGGACGCATGGCGGGCGCAGATCCGGGACTTCTGCGTCCGGCGGGAGATGAGCTATGTCTTCGTGGAGACGACCACGCCTCTTCGGGAGCTGCTCCTGGCCCATCTGCGCCTGCACGCGGTGCTTGAGTAGCCCGACGTCCTCATCACCCCGAGGAAGCCGCTCATGTCCTTCCTGAATCCCGGCGCTCTCTTTCTCTCCCTGTTGGCCGTGCCCATCCTCGCGCTGTATTTCCTGAAGCTGCGACGCGAGCCGTACGTGGTGTCCAGCACGTACCTGTGGCGCCGCCTGGTCCGGGATATGGCGGCCAATGCCCCGTGGCAGCGACTGCGTCCCAACCTGTTGCTCCTGCTACAGCTGCTGATCCTGGCTGCCCTGGTGTTGGCGTTGGCCCGACCGTTCACCTGGAGCGAGGCGGCCGCAGGCGATCACGTGATCCTGATCCTGGATACGTCGGCCAGCATGCAGGCGACGGATGTACCGCCCAATCGCCTGGTGGAGGCCGTGCGCCGGGCGCGGCGCCTGGTGCAGGGGTTGCCCGCGGAGACCCGGGTCACCGTGATCACGGCGGGCGGCGATACGCGGGTGTGGGTATCCGGCTCCACGGATCACGCCCGGGTCCTGGAGGCGCTGGACGGGGTTCGCGCCGGCGTGGGGAGCAGCGATCTGTCGGCGGCGTTGGGCCTGGCCGCGGCCATCGCCGCGCGGGAGCGGGACCCGGAGACGATCATCCTCTCCGATGGGAACGTCACGCTGCCGGAGCGAACGCTCATACCCGGCCGGGTGCGCTACGTCCCCATCGGGCGGGGCGCGGCGGAGCCGGACGCCGTCGTGTCGAATCAGGGCATCCTGGCGCTGTCCCTGCGCCCCATCGCCGGCGGCCAGGCGTACTCCGCCTTCGTCCAGGTGCGCAACTTCGGCTCGGCCCCGGTGGAACGGCGGCTCCTGCTCTACGCCGACGGCGAGCTAATCGCCGCGCGCACGCTGGCGCTGCCGCCCGGGGAGCCGCGAGCCATGGCGTTCGATGAGGTGCCGGGAGATGCGCGCGTCGTCGAGGCCCGCCTGGAGGGGGAGGACTTCCTGGCGCTTGACGACGTGGCGTGGGCCGTGCCCTCGGCCCGCCGTTCGCTGCGGGTCGAGCTGGTCAGCCCGGGCAATCGGTTCCTGGAGACGGCGCTCTCCCTGATGCCCGGCCTGGAGGTGACGTCTGTGCGCCCCGAGGACTACGGGGGGGAGGTGTGCCCGGATGAGGACGCCGAATGTCCCACGCCGGATCTGACCATCTTCGATGGCGTCGCCGTGGACGATCCGCTGCCCGCGGGCGCGCTGTGGTTCCTGGCCCCGGTGCGGGCCACCTCGTTGTTCTCGGTCACCGGCCGGATTCCACAGCCGGTTCCGGCGGCGGCGCATGGGGACGAGCCGCTTCTGCGCTATGTGGATCTGCGTGGAGTGCACGTGATGGAGGCCGCGCAGATCCCCCTCCCGGACTGGGCGCGCGCCGTCGTGATCGCCGAAGGCTTTGCGGGGACGTGCGGCCTGCCATGTCCTCTCCTTCTTGTGGGGGAGGTGGACGGGCGCCGGGTGGCGGTCCTGGCCTTCGACCTGCGCAAATCCGATCTGCCCCTGCGTGTGGCCTTCCCCATCCTCGTGGCGAACCTGATCGACTATTTGAGCGCCGGAGAGGGGATGGGTGGGCCTCTGGAGGGGGCCCGCCCGGGTCGGCCGGTGACGATCCCCGTGCCGCCGGAGGCGGAGGCCGTCCTCGTGACGCTTCCCGACGGCTCGGTCGAGCGGGTGGACGTCCGGGCGGGCCGGGCGGTGTTCGACGGCACGACGCAGTTGGGTGTGTACGAGGTGGCGTGGGTGGACGGCGGGGAGCATCCGTTGGGCCGGTTCGCCGTGAACCTGTTCGACGCTGCGGAGTCGGCCATTGCCCCCGCCAACAAGCTGGCCGTGCAGGGCACGGTGGAGATGGGCGGCGCCGGGGAATCTCCACGGGGGCGTAGGGAGTGGTGGCGTGCGCTGGCCTGGGCGGGGTTGGCGCTGCTCCTGGCCGAGTGGCTGTACGCGCATCGGGGACACGTGGCGAGGCTCCGCGCGAGGCTGGCGGGGGCAACCCTCGCGTTCCGACGACGCGGCCTCCGGGCGTCCGGCAGGTGGAAGGCGTAGATGTCCCTCTCGTTCACGCATCCGCTCGTGTTGGGGATCCTGATCCTCGTCGTGCCGGTGATCCTCGTGCCGGTGCTGGCGCGAGGACGCCGCTGGCGGGAGGTGTCCCCGCGTGTGTGGGGGAGCATCGCCCTGCGCCTGAGCATCGCATTGGCGTTGGTGCTCAGCCTGGCGGGCTTGCGGGTCGTGCGCGCGGTGGATACGCTGACGGTCGTCTACCTGCTGGACATGTCGGATTCGGTGTCCGCTGCCGAGCGACAGCGGGCGGAGGCGTTCATCCGGGAGAGCATTCAGGCGATGCCGCCCGGCGGCCGCGCGGCCATCGTCGCCTTCGGGGAGAACGCGCTGGTGGAGCGCCTGGCGTCCGAGGAGAGGCGTCTGTCCTCCATCGCCTCGACCCCTATCGCGACGCGCACCAATCTGGCCGCGGCGATCCAACTGGGGCTGGCCCTCTTCCCCGAGGGCAGCCAGAAGCGCATGGTGATCCTGTCCGATGGGCTGGAGAACGTGGGGCGGGCGGCGGAGCAGGTCGATCTCGCCATCGCACGCGGCGTGGAGATCGCGTACGTGCCGTTGGGCTCACAGCGAGGGCAGGTGGAGGCGTATCTGGATCGTTTGGAAGCGCCCGCCCGGGTGCGGCAGGGCCAGCGTTTCGATGTGACGGCGGTGATCCAGAGCACGGTCGCGCAGCCGGCCGTGTTGCACCTCTTCGATGAGGGGACGCTGATCCGGTCGCAGGAGGTGCGCTTGCAGCCCGGGACCAATCGGGTGCGCATGTCCGTCACGGCCGAGAGGACGGGCTTCCATCGGCTGCGGGCGGAGCTGGTCCCCTCGCAGGATTCCTGGCCGCAGAACAACACGACCGCTGGTTTCACGTGGGTCCAGGGGCCGCCGCGATTGCTCCTGGTGGAGGGGAGGCCGGGCGAGGCGGAGCACCTGTCGGCGGCGCTTCAGGCTGCTCACATGGAGCCTGTGACGGTCTCGCCCGCGGAGATGCCGCAGAGTCTGGCCGCGCTCGCCGGATACGACGCCGTGTTCCTGGTCAATGTGCCCGCCGACGCGCTCCCCGACGGCGCCATGGCAGCGCTGCCGCGTTACGTTCGTGATCTGGGACGTGGCCTGGTGATGGTGGGCGGCGATTCCAGCTTCGGCGCCGGCGGCTATCTGCGCACGCCGATCGAGGAGGCGCTGCCGGTGGACATGGATGTGCGGGATCGGGAGCGGGAGCCGAACCTGGCGCTGGTGTTGGCCATCGACAAGTCGGGCAGCATGGGGCGTTGTCACTGCAACGATCCCAACGCGTTGCCCGGCCAGTATCAGCGGGTGGAGAGCGGCCTGCCCAAGGTGGACATCGCCAAGGAGGCGATCCTGCGCACGTATCGGGCGGTGGGACGGCTGGACTTCCTGGGGATCGTCGCCTTTGACGCCAACGCCCATTGGGTGCTCAAGCCCCAGCGATCGGTGAGCCTGGATGAGGTGCAGAGCGCGATCGCGGGCATTCAGGCGAGCGGGCAGACCAACATCTTCGCCGGCCTCAACGAGGCCGCCCGGGCGCTGTCGGACGTGGATGCCCGGGTGAAGCATATCATCCTCCTGACGGACGGGTGGTCCCGGGCGGGGGCATACGATGAGCTGGCAGCCCAGTTGCGCGAGGAGGGGATCACGCTGTCCGTGATCGCCGCCGGGCGTGGCTCGGCCTCCTATCTGCGCAGGCTCGCCGAGGCGGGAGGGGGCCGCTATTACCCGGCCCGCAGCATTCAGGAGATCCCACAAGTGTTCCTGAAGGAGGCCGTCCGGGCGGTGGGGCGCTATGTGATCGAGAAGCCCTTCTATCCGGTCCAGACGGCGGAGACGCCCATCCTGGCGGGGATCGCCGGGCAGGGCGTGCCGGGGCTGTATGGGTACAACGGCACGACCCCCAAGGCGGCGGCGCGTGTGCCCCTGGTCAGCGACGAAGGGCTCCCCATCCTGGCCTACTGGCAGTACGGGCTGGGCCGCAGCCTGGCCTGGACCTCGGATCTGACGGCCCATTGGGCGGCGGAGTGGGTGCGATGGGATGGGTTCGCCCGGTTCGTGGCCCAACTGGCGAGCTGGGTGCTGCCTGTCCCGGGCTCTGAGCGCCTGCAGGTCGAGGGGAGCGTGGAGGACGGCTCGATGGTGATCCGGGTGGACGCCGTGGATGACGGCGGGCGCCCGTGGGATTTCCTGGACGTGCAGGCGACGATCCTCGGCCCCGATCTGGAGCCGAGGCGGGTGACGCTGGCCCAGGAGGCACCGGGTCGCTATCGTGCCTCGGTGTCGGTGACGGGTCCGGGCGTTTACATGATTCAGATCGTGGCCTCCGAGTCGACGGAGGATGTCGGCGAGGCGCCGGTAGAACAGGCCACGATCGGCGTGGTGGTTCCCTACTCGCCTGAGTACAGACAGGGAGAGGCGATGGAGGGGGAGCGCCTGCTGGCCCGCCTGGCGCGGGCGACCGGGGGCGATCGGCTGGACACGCCGGAGATGGCGTGGGCGAAGACCTCCGTGCCCGCCCGGTCGTCGCGGCCGTTGGGGATGGCGTTGCTGTGGCTGGCCATCCTGTTGTTCCCGCTGGATGTGGCCGTGCGGCGGCTGCGTCTGAGCCTGGGCGAGGGGAGGCGGCTGGTGGCCCGGGCGCGGCTCTCGTGGCGCCGGCGGCGGACGGCTGAACAGGCGGCGGCTCGCGAGGCACATCCCCGACTGCGACAGCTCTTCGCCGCACGGGAGCGCGGCCGGGCGCGCAGCGCTCGCCGTCGGGTCGATGAGGAGGAGACGGATTGAGCCCTCTTCCCCCTTGGAGTGTGCGAATCTCGGAATTCTGGGTACAATAGCGGGAGTCGGATGCGCTTGAGTGGGTTCCCATCGGCGGGCGGCCTGTGGAGGGCCGGGAGGACGTCATGACCCGAAAGGCGAAGTTCATCATCAGCGATACCCATCTGGGGGCCGGGCTGTACGAGGCCGGGAACGTCCTGGAGGATTTCATCAGCGACGCCGATTTCACGCAATGGGTCCACGATCTCATCGCGGAGAGCGAGCGCGATGGCGTGGAGATGGAGTTGATCATCAACGGGGATTTCCTGGAGATGTTGCAGGTGCCGGCCGTGCCATCCTTCGATCCGCTGGCCAGCTACCCGCCGGAGGTGTACGCACCCAGTCATGAGGCGGCGTGTGTGCAGAAGATGCGCCACGTGGTCGACGGGCATCCGGCCGTGTTCGCCAGCATGGCCGATTTCCTCCAACTGGGACCCCCTCGTCGCTCCGTCACCATCATCAAGGGGAACCACGACCCTGACCTCTACTGGCCGGGGGTGCAGGATGTCATCCGCCAGGCTATAGGGGCCAGAGGGGACCTGGCCGATCTGCTCACCTTCCCCCCGGTGGCCCTCCAGCGGGAGGGATTGTACGTGGAGCATGGGAACCAATACACGGAGCGTATCAACCGATATCGGGACTTCGCCAAGCCGCTGGACCCGGAGCGGCCGGGGGAGCTGGAGCGGGTGCCCGGATCCCGTTTCGTGTACGAGTTCTTCAACTCCCTGGAGCGTGAGCGCCCCTGGATCGACGGCGTATCGCCGCTCACCGCGCTGATCTGGTATGCGTTGCAGTTCGATCCCGGGTTTGCCCTGCTCGCCCTGGCGACGCTGCTGCCGGCCGCGCCGGGGTTGATCGCCGGTGAGTTGGGATTCCGGGCGGCGACCCCGGAGATGACGGAGGCGGCGTCGTTGCTGAACGATCTGGCCACGCCCGAACAGCAGGCCGTCGTGTCCCGGCGACTGGCCGAGGATCCGGAGTTCCAGGCCGCCTTCTATCGCCGCGTGGAGGCCGCGCTGGAGACGACGGGTTTGGAGGAGCGCCCGCCGTCACGCGCCGCCCCCGATGGCGAGCTTGATCCGTTCCGGGTGGCGCAGGACATCCAGCGTCGTTATACGGATGCGTTGGTTGCGGAGGCGGAGCGGAAGGCGGCCGAGACCGGCGCACTGGTGGTCAGCTTTGGACATACCCATCGCCCGGTCGTGCGTCAGCTATCGAACGGGGGCGTGTACGTCAACAGCGGCACATGGGTGTGGCGCGGGGATTTCGCCGGGGCGGATCGGGAGGTGTGGCGCGATCTGTTCGAGAATCCCACGAAGTACAGCGAGTACCGGGAGCCGACCTATGTGCGCGTGGATTACGACGAGGAGGGGCGCCCTCGGGCCGGATTGCACCTTCTCAGCCGACCCACGCCGGAGCCCCGGCCGCCGGCGCAGGAGCGCATCGGGTGCCTGGAGGCGCTGAAACGATTGTTGACCGGGGGCTGAGGGGCGCACGAGCGTTTGCTTGCCACGCGCGACGGTGCTATAATGTGCCAGCCCCGCTGACGGTGACGTCACGAAACACCAGCTGTTCGGCCTCATCGGCCAGGGTGGCCGACGTAACCGACACACGAGATCACCCACAGGTTGAAGACGATGTCCCTTACCCTCGCACAGGTCCGACATATCGCTGAGCTTGCGAAGTTGGGTTTGACGCCGGAGGAGGAAGAGCGGTTTCGCGATCAGCTCTCCGCGATCCTGGATTACTTCGGCCGGTTGCAAGAGGTGGATACCTCGGCGATCCCGGCGACGGCGACCGTGCTGCCCGTGCGCAACGTGATGCGTGATGATGAGGTGCAGCCTTCGCTGAGCCGGGAGGACGCGCTGGCGAATGCCCCGGACGTGGCCGACGGCCAATTCCGGGTGCGGGCCGTGCTGGAGTAAGGCGACCTGTCGGGATCGGCCACGGGAAGCCGATCTTTCGCACATCGCTCCCTGGAGAGAGGAGTTCCTTGGATCTTTATGCTTTGACCGTTCACGAGGCGCAGGATCTGCTCCATCGCGGTGAGATCTCCGCCGTAGAGCTCACCGAGTCGGTGTTGGAGCGCATCTACGCGCTGGACAATGATATCAAGGCCTATCTGACGTTGACCCCGGAGGCGGCGCTGGAGCAGGCGGCGGAGGCGGATCGTCGTCTGGCCGCCGGGGAGCGCACGCCCCTGCTGGGCATCCCGCTGGCCATCAAGGACGTGCTCTGCCTGCAAGGGGTACCCACGACCTGCGGGTCCCGTATCCTGGAGGACTTCATTCCGCCGTATGATGCCACCGTGGTGAGCCGGCTGCGGGAGATGGGGGCCGTCTTCCTGGGCAAGACCAACACGGACGAGTTCGCCATGGGCTCCTCCACGGAGAACTCGGCCTTCTTCACCACGCATAACCCGTGGGATCTGGATCGGGTGCCTGGGGGATCCAGCGGCGGCAGCGCGGCGGCCGTCGCCGCCGATCTCTGCCTGGGGGCGTTGGGAACGGATACCGGGGGCAGTGTGCGTCAGCCGGCGGCGTTCTGCGGGGTGGCGGGCCTGAAGCCCAGCTACGGCCGGGTGTCTCGCTATGGCCTGGTCGCCTTCGCCTCCTCGTTGGATCAGGTGGGCACCCTGGGCAAGGACGTCCTGGACGCGGCGATCCTGCTCCAGGCCATCGCCGGACACGACCCGCGTGATTCCACGTCCATGGACCTGTCGGTGCCGGATTACCTGGCGGCCTTGCGGAGGGCGGACATGCGCGGCCTGCGCGTGGGCGTCCCTCGGGAGTACTTCATCGAGGGGATGCAGCCGGAGGTGGAGGCGGGCGTGCGCACGGCGATCGATCAGTTGGTGGACATGGGCGCCGAGGTGGTGGACATCTCCCTGCCGCACACGGAATACGCGCTGCCCGTCTACTATCTCATCGCCCCGGCGGAGGCATCGGCCAACCTGGCCCGTTACGATGGAGTCCGCTATGGGCTGTCGGTGCCCGCCGGGGATCTGTGGGAGACCTACCGGCAGACGCGAGGGCGGGGGTTTGGCCCCGAGGTCAAGCGGCGCATCATGTTGGGCACCTACGCCCTCTCCGCCGGTTACTACGATGCGTACTACCTCAAGGCCGGGCAGGTGCGCACGCTGCTGCGGCAGGACTTTGAGCGGGCCTTCCAGCAGGTGGATGTGATCGTCTGCCCCACCAGCCCGACTACCGCCTTTCGGATCGGGGAGCGAGCCGATGATCCGCTGGCGATGTATCTGAGCGACATCTTCACGCTGTCCGTGAACCTGGCGGGTGTGTGTGGCATCAGCATCCCGTGCGGCTTCGACGATCAGGGCCTGCCCATCGGCCTGCAGATCATCGGACCGGCCTTCGGGGAGGAACGTATCCTGTCGGTAGCCTACGCGTATCAGCAGGCCACCGAATGGCATAAGCGTCGGCCGCCCCTGCCGGTGGCCGCATGAAATCCATCGATTCCGAGGTTGGACCATGAAGGTCATCATCCCATTGGCGGGATTCGGCACGCGTCTTCGGCCCCACACGTATAGCAAGCCGAAGCCCTTGGTGCATGTGGCGGGCAAGCCGGTGTTGGGGCATATCCTGGATAAGCTGAGCGGACTCGATCTGGAAGAGGTGATCTTCATCGTCGGGTACCTGGGGGAACAGATCCAGGAGTATGTGGACGCTCACTATCATTTCCCTGCCCGCTACGTGGAGCAGAAGGAGCTTCTGGGACAGGCCCACGCCATCTGGCTGGCGCGGGAATACGTGCAGGGGGACGTGCTCATCATCTTCGTGGACACGATCTTTGAGACGGATCTCCTGGCGGCGCCTTCGACCGAGGCGGATGGCGTGCTCTATGTGAAGGAGGTGGAGGATCCCCGGCGGTTCGGCGTGGTCGTCGTGAAGGAGGGGCGCGTGGTGCGCCTGGTGGAGAAGCCGGCCACCGACGAGCACCGGCTGGCGGTGATCGGCGTCTACTACATCAAGGACAGCCAGTGGCTGATGCGGGCCATCGACGAGCTGATGGAGCGGGACATTCAGACCAAGGGGGAGTACTACCTGGCCGATGCGCTGCAATTGATGATCGATCAGGGGGCATATTTCATCCCCAAGGAGGTCGAGGTCTGGGAGGATTGCGGCAAGCCGGAGACGGTACTGCATACGAACCGATACCTCCTGTCCAAGCTCCAGGATAACGGGCAGAAGGCGCATCTGGTGAACACGACGGTGATCCCGCCCGTGTACATCGCGCCGACGGCCACGGTGGAGAACTCCATCATCGGCCCTTATGCGACCATCGCCGACCACGCGACGGTGCGCAATTCGCTGATCCGGGACTCGATCATTGACGAGGGCGCGCAGATCTGCGATACCATGCTGGATCAATCGCTGATCGGTAAGAACGCGCTGGTGCGGGGGCGCTACCATCGGTTGAACGTGGGGGATTCCTCTCAGGTTGACTTCAGTGATGTCGATTGAGATACCGGTGCGTTGTCGAGCAGAGACCCGATATCCGGAGCGGCCGACGGCCGTCTATTGGGAGGGTGCGTGGCATTCGGTGAGCCTCCTGCGGAGCTGGCGGGAGCCGGGTGCGATCTGTTTCCGGGTGCGTAGCGAGGCGGGCTTGTGGTTCCTGTTGCGCTATCACCTGGCCGAGGACTGCTGGCGGGTCCGTCGTTTGCCTTAGAGCGTGCCCGAGGGATTGGGGAGGCCCGGAGGGATGAAGCCCCTCCGGAAAAAGCCCTTCTCCCGCCTTCGACCAGCCCGGCCTCGGCCCAGGCCTCTGCGGAAAGGGCCGAGAAAGGCAGGTGCAGGCCGGAAAAGTGGGATTTCCGTGGAGGGGAGGACCCCTCCACACCTCCCCCTGTGGAGCTGGTCGTTGGGTCGTTGAGGGAGACCCCCTCAGACATCTTGTCGGTAAGTTTTCAGACACGCTCTAGGTGGTGGCTTTTCAGGTGCTCTTTTTAAATGCACACGAGGCCCGTGGCGAGGGAGGGCACGGGCGTGGGAGGATCAAGGATGATCGTCGGAACGGTGCGTGAGGTCAAGGACAACGAGTATCGGGTGGGATTGACGCCCGGTGGCGTGTCCTGTCTGGTGCAGGACGGGCATCGGGTGCTGGTGGAGCGAGGAGCGGGCGAGGGGTCCGGCATCTCGGATGAGGAGTATGCGTCCGTCGGCGCCGAGATCCTGCCCACGGCCGCGGAGGTGTGGGAGCGGGCGGAGCTCATCGTGAAGGTCAAGGAGCCGGTGCCCGCCGAGTACGCCTATCTGCGTCCCGGCCTCGTGCTCTTCACCTTCCTCCACCTGGCGGCCAGCGAGTCGCTGACGCGGCAGATGATGGCCAGCGGCGTCACCGGCATCGCCTATGAGACGGTGGAGCTGGCCGATGGCTCGTTGCCGCTGCTGGAGCCGATGAGCGAGATCGCCGGCCGCATGGCGGTTCAGATCGCGGCGCATTACCTGGAGAAGATGAACGGTGGGCGGGGGAAGCTGCTGGGCGGGGTGCCCGGCGTGCGCCCATCCGATGTGGTGGTGATTGGCGGCGGGACGGTGGGGACCAACGCAGCGCAGGTCGCGTTGGGCATGGGGGCCCACGTCACCGTGCTGGATATCGACCTGGAGCGGCTGCGGTATCTGAGCCACATTTTGCATGGCAGCCTGACGACCTTGAACTCCGATCCGCACAGCATCGCCCACTCGGTGAACTACGCGGATGTGCTCATCGGGGCGGTGTTGATCAAGGGAGGAAAGGCACCGACGCTGGTCACCCGGGACATGGTGCGCACCATGAAGCCCGGGAGCGTGATCATCGATGTAGCGGTGGATCAGGGCGGCTGTGTGGAGACGAGCCATCCGACGACGCACAGCGACCCGATTTACTTCGTGGATGGGGTGCTGCATTATTGCGTAGCCAACATGCCGGGCGCCGTGCCGCGCACGTCGACCTTTGCGCTGGCCAACGCGACGATCCCGTACGTGCGTCAGCTGGCGGCGCTCGGGTTTGAGCGGGCCGTGCGGGAGAACGCGGCGCTGGCCCGGGGCGTCAATATCTATGGGGGACGGGTGACCTATCAGGCCGTGGCGGAGACCTTTGGCCTGACGTACGATCCGTTGGATCAGATCCTTTAGAGGGGAGGCTACGATTGCGGGACTTCGTGTCGGAGCGTGTGCGTCGGGTGCCGCCGTCGGGCATTCGGCGTTTCTTTGACATCGTCGCGACCATGCCGGAGGTGATCTCGCTGGGCATCGGGGAGCCGGACTTCACGACGCCGCCTCATATCCTGGAGGCCGGCGTGCGCTCCCTGGAGGGCGGCGAGACGCATTACACCTCCAACTCGGGCACCATCGAGCTGCGCGAGGCGATCGCTCGTCACCTGATGGAGCGTTATGGCGTCTCCTATGACCCCCAGCGAGAGGTCCTGATCACGGTAGGGGTGTCGGAGGGGCTATACCTGGCGATGAGCGCTTTCATCGATCCAGGGGATGAGGTGATCGTCCCTCAGCCGTGCTTCGTGGCGTACACGGCGGAGGTGATGCTGGCGGGCGGGGTGCCGGTCCCCATCGCCACCCGGGTGGAGGATCGCTTCCAGGTGATGCCGGAGCAGGTGGAGGCGGTCATCACGCCGCGCACCAAGGCGATCTTGTTGGGGTATCCCAACAATCCCACCGGTGCGGTGATGAGCTACGAGAACATGGTGGCGGTGTGCGAGGTCGCCAGACGGCATGATCTGCTGATCATCTCGGATGAGATCTATGATCGGCTCGTCTACGGGGTGGAGCATGTGTGCGTGCCGTCGCTGCCGGGGACATGGGAGCGCACGGTGCTGCTGGGCGGGTTCTCCAAGGACTATGCCATGACCGGCTGGCGCATCGGATATGCGGCCGCCCCGGCGGAGCTATTGGCGCCGATGCGCAAGATCCACCAATACACCATCATGTCCGCTCCCACCACGGCCCAGGCGGCCGCCCTGGCGGCGTTGACCAACGGCGACTCCTGCGTGCAGGAGATGGTGGAGGAGTACGATCGGCGTCGACGGCTGATCGTGGACGGCCTGAACAGCATCGGGCTGCCGTGCTTCGAGCCTCAGGGTGCCTTCTACGCGTTCCCGTCGGTCGCGCACTCCGGGATGACGGATGAGGAGTTCGCTGCGCTGCTGTTGGAGGAGGAGCAGGTGGCCGTGGTGCCCGGCAGCGCCTTTGGGGCGGGCGGCGAGGGATATGTGCGTTGCTCCTACGCCACCGCTTATGAGAAGATCGAGGAGGCGTTGGAGCGGATGGCCCGCTTCGTGCGTCGGCACGGGTAGCCGGCGGATGCCTTTTTCTGGGACATATTTCTACGCAAGGGCGAGCGTGCATGGCGGACTATGAGGCCATTATCGGCATGGAGGTCCATGCCCAGATCTTAACGGCGTCTAAAATGTTCTGCGGATGCAGTGCGGACTATGCGGACGCGCCGCCGAACACGCATGTGTGTCCGGTGTGCCTGGGCATGCCGGGGGTGTTGCCGGTGATCAATCGGCGTGCGGTGGAGCAGACGGTGCGCACTGGCCTGGCGTTGCACTGTCAGATCGCAAAGACCTCCGTCTTCGCCCGCAAGAATTACCATTACCCGGACCTCCCCAAGGGGTATCAGATCTCCCAGTACGAGTTGCCCCTTTGCGTGGATGGGTGGCTGGAGATCGAGCTGGGGGATGGGACGCGACGGCGCGTGCGGATCCGGCGCGCTCACCTGGAGGAGGATACGGGGAAGCTGACCCACGTGGATGGGTATTCCCTGGTGGATCTCAACCGTGCGGGCGTGCCGCTGCTGGAGATCGTGAGCGAGCCGGACCTCCGGACGGCCGAGGAGGCGTATGCCTACGTCACCCGGCTGCGTCAGATCCTGCGCTATCTGGGCGTGTCCAGCGGCGATATGGAGAAGGGCGCCATGCGCTGCGAGGTGAACGTCTCCGTGCGCCCGGTTGGCTCCACGGACCTGGGCACCAAGGTGGAGATCAAGAACCTGAACTCCTTCCGGTCCGTGCGCCTGGCGCTGGAGTACGAGATCGAGCGCCAGATCCGACTGCTGGAGCGCGGCGAAGCGGTCCGACAGGTGACGATGGGATGGGATGAGGAGCGGGGCCGTACGGTGCTCCAGCGCAGCAAGGAATCGGCGGAGGACTACCGCTACTTCCCGGAGCCGGATCTGCCGCCGCTGGAGATCGATCTGGAGTGGGTCGAGGGGCTGCGGGCGAGCCTCCCGGAACTCCCCCTGGCCCGTCGGGATCGCTTCATGGAGGGGTATGGGCTCTCCCGGCAAGACGCCAATCTGCTGACGGAAGAGCGGGCGGTGGCGGACTTCTTCGAGGCCGCCGTGGAGGCGTACGCGGGGGAGCCGCGTGCGATGGCCAACTGGATCACCGGCGAGCTGTTCCGGCTGCTGAACGCGGAGGGCATGGCGATTGACGAGGCGCAGGTGACGCCAGCCGGGCTGGCGGAGCTGCAGACGCTGGTGGATCGAGGCACCATCAATCTGAACACCGCCAAGCGGGTGTTGGACACCATGTTCCACACCGGCCGGTCGGCGCAGGAGATCGTGGAGGCGGAGGGGCTGGCGCAGGTCAGCGACCAGGAGGCGTTGGCCGCCATCGTGGCCCAGATCGTTGCCGAGCACCCGGAGGAGGTAGCCCGGTACCGGTCGGGCAAGACTCAGGTGTTCGGGTGGCTGATGGGGCAGGTCATGCGGGCCACGCGGGGCAAGGCCAACCCGCAGGTGGTTCGAGGGCTGTTACAGGAGGCGTTGGACCGAGAGTAAGCTCGTGCGGGGGCGCATTTGCCCATGTTGGGTTCTTGGGATATGATTTATATCATACCGGGATTTTACCGGTCTTGGTTAGAGTAAGGCCCACTAAGCGCAGAGGCGTGTCCCCCGCACCTCTTGAGTATCCTTGTGGGATAGGGTACTCCTCCCAGATGATATGTAAGCGATTCAAATCCTTGTTATAAGCGGCCGCGTCGCAAAAGGCCATCTCTCTGCTTGGCTGTGTAGCCAGGGGCTCGTGGAAGAGCACTTCCTCGAGCCCCTTTTTGTTTTTGTGTCCTCGGGTGACATGGGAATGATGCCGGACGCGGTCAGCACGACGAAAGAGGATTGCCGGTGAAACGGGTATACGTGAAGGAAGAGTTCTGTATCGCCTGTACCTTATGTGAGATCTTTTGCGCTGTCCAACATTCCGCCTCTCGCGATATCCTGCGGGCTTTCAAGCGGGAGACGCCACGGCCGATGCCCCGTGCGCTCGTGGAGCGGATCGGGCCGGTCTCTTTCTCCGTGCAGTGTCGCCATTGCGCGGAGCCGCTGTGCGTGTATAGCTGCCTGACGGGGGCTATGCACCGGGACGAGGAGACCGGCGCCATCGTCGTCGATGCAGAGCGTTGCATCGGCTGTTGGACCTGCGTCATG
This sequence comes from Chloroflexota bacterium, assembly GCA_013152435.1. NCBI lineage: Bacteria > Bacillati > Chloroflexota > Chloroflexota bacterium. The sequence goes on from JAADGJ010000084.1 coordinate 20,949, forward strand.
GCGTGTCCTTATGGCGTGATCCGGCAGGGCATGTACCGGGGGCATCCGGTCGCCGTCAAGTGCGATCTATGTCCGGGCCGGGATGTGCCCGCTTGCGTGGAGAACTGCCCGAACGGCGCGCTGGTCTTTGCGGAGGAGGCGCCCCATGCCTGATTACGTCATCATTGGGAACTCCGCGGGAGGCATCGGGGCCGCCGAAGCCATTCGCCAGGTGGACCATGAGAGTCCCCTGACGATCCTCTCCGATGAACCGTATGTGGCGTACTCCCGGCCGGCCATCTCGGAGGTGCTCTCCCGGGAGCGCTCTCCGGATCGCATCCTCTACCGCCCGCGGGACTTCTATCAGCGGCTGAACATCCAGGCGATCCTGGGCGTGTCCGTGGTAGACATCGATTTCTCGGCGCATACGGTGCACCTGGCCGATGGGCGGGAGGTGCATTGGGATCGCCTGCTGCTGGCGACGGGCGGCGCCCCGTTCGTCCCCCCGATCGAGGGCAAGGAGCTTTCGGGGGTATACACGTTCACGCGGCTGGCCGACGCGCTGGCTCTGGATCAGCGCCTCGCCTCCGGGAGTCAGGTGGTCGTGATCGGCGGCGGGCTGATCGGCATGAGCGTGAGCGATGCGCTGGTCAAGAGGGGGGCGCGTGTGATCATCGTCGAGCTCATGGATCGCGTCCTGGGCACGATGTTGGACCCGGAGGGCTCGGCGCTGGCCGAGGCGGCGGCCCGCCGGGCGGGCGTGGAGGTGATCACCGGCCATACCGTGCAGCGCATTCAGGGCGATGAAGCAGGGGAAGTCTGCGGCGTCGTGCTGGATGATGGGCGAGAGTTCGCCTGTCGGGCGGTCGTGATCGCGATCGGCGTGCGGCCCCGGGTCGACCTGGTGGCCGACAGCCCGGTGAACGTGGAGCGGGGCATCCTGGTCAACGCCCGCATGGAGACGAACGTGCCCGGTGTGTACGCCTGCGGCGATGTGGCGGAGGCGTACGACATCATCGCCGGGACGTCGCGGGTGGTGCCCATCTGGCCGGCGGCCTACCTGGGAGGCCGGGTGGCCGGGTTGAACATGGCCGGGTGGCCCGCGGAGTATCCGGGCAATGCCCCGATGAACTCGCTGAAGTACTTCGGATTGCGCATCATCTCCGGGGGCGTGCAGGTGGCCGACGGCGATGGATATGAGGTGTTGCGTCGCGGGGATGGCAAGCGGTACCGCAAGGTGATCCTGAAGGACGATCGGATCGTGGGGGCTACGTTTGTCGGGGATATCGATCGGGCCGGGATCATCCTGGGGTTGATGCGTGAACGGATCGATGTCTCCTCCTTCAAGGAGGATCTGGTATCGGACGGCTTTGGCCTGATCCACCTACCGGCCGAGCTGCGCCGTCAGTGGCTTTATGGCGAATACCCAACATTGCGGACGCCTGGGTTGGTTCTGAATCGCCAGGCGGCCACGAGCTCAGAGGTGGCCTGAATACAGGGGAGGGCATCATGAAAGACTTGCAGCGGTACCAAAACCGTTATGGCGATGATAAAGTGATCGAGGCGTGTGGTCTGTTCGGTATCCTGGATACTGCCGGGAGGCGTTTCTCCGGTGCCGAGGTGATCCAGGCCATGGCCTTGATGCATGATCGTGGCAACGGGTTGGGGGGAGGCTTCGCAGCGTATGGCATCTACCCCGAGCATGCCGACTGCTATGCCTTGCACGTGATGACCATGCATGAGCAGGCCCGCGAGCAGGTGGAGGCGTTCCTGCGGTGTCACTTCGACGTGGTCAAGGGGGAGCCCGTACCCACCCGCCCCACGCCGGATATCGTGGATCCCCCGGATCTCCATCGCTACTTCGTGCATCCCCGGCGGGACGAGGCGTCGGAGGTAAGCGAGGAGGATTACGTCGTCGGCCGGGTGATGGAGATCAACAGCGGCATCGATGGGGCGTTCGTCTTCTCCAGCGGAAAGAACATGGGGGTGTTCAAGGGCGTGGGCTACCCGGAGCAGATCGCCGAGTACTTCTGCCTGGAGTCCTACGAGGGGTATATGTGGACCGGGCACAACCGCTTCCCGACGAACACGCCCGGTTGGTGGGGAGGGGCGCATCCCTTCAATATCCTGGACTGGACCGTGGTACACAACGGCGAGATCTCCTCTTACGGGATCAACGTGCGCTTCCTGGAGATGTACGGCTATCGATGTACCATGCAGACCGACACGGAGGTGCTGGCCTACGCGCTGGACCTGTTGATCCGGCGGCATCATCTGCCGGTGGGGATCGCCGCCAAGGTGCTGGCGCCGCCGCTTTGGGGGGAGATCGAGGCCATGGAGCCGGAGGAGCGGCGCCTGCACGAGACGCTGCGCCAGGTTTACGGCAGCCTGCTGATGAACGGCCCGTTCACCATCATCGCCGCACATGAGGGCGAGATGATCGCGTTGGGGGATCGCATCCGCCTGCGGCCGTTGGTGGCGGGCGTGAAGGGGGACCGTCTGTACGTCTCATCGGAGGAGTCGGCCATCTGGCTGGTGTGCCCGGATGTGGAGGCGACCTGGATCCCGGTGGGCGGGCAGCCGGTGGTCGGCCGCTTGGGGGAGACCCCAACGCCGCCCGAGACGGCATCGGCCTACGTGATGCCGATGGGCGCATCCCTGGATATGGTCAAGGTGGAGGCGTGATGAAGAGCATCCTGCCGCCCCGATTTATCGTGGAGCGCGATCCCGATCGATGTATCCAGTGTCAGGTCTGCGTGAACCAGTGCGGCTGGGAGGTTCACTACTATGACCCGATCGACGACGTGGTGCGCTCCTATGACGAGCGGTGTGTGGCCTGCCATCGATGCGTCGTCTTCTGCCCCACCCATGCCCTGACCATTCGTGAGCGGCCGCTGGACTATCGCCGCAACGCGAATTGGACGCCGGAGGTCATCGAGGACATCTACAAGCAGTCGGAGACGGGGGGAATCGTTCTCACCGGCATGGGGAACGACAAGCCCTATCGGAACTACTGGGATCATCTGGTGTTGAACGCCAGTCAGGTGACCAACCCCTCCATCGATCCGCTGCGCGAGCCGATGGAACTGCGCACGTATCTGGGGGCGAAGTCCGACCGGGTGGAGGTCGACCCGGACACCCTCGAGCTGCGCACGCAGTTGGCACCCCAGGTGCCCATCGAGGTGCCCGTGATGTTCTCGGCGATGTCGTACGGGGCCATCAGCCTGAACGTGCACGAGGCGCTGGCCCGGGCGGCGGCCGAGGCGGGCACGTTGTTCAACACGGGCGAGGGGGGCCTGGCTCGCCACCTGTATGAATACAAGGATCATGCCATCGCCCAGGTGGCGTCGGGGCGCTTCGGGGTGCATCCGGACTACCTGGAGATGGCGCGGGTGCTGGAGATCAAGATCGGTCAGGGGGCCAAGCCGGGGATCGGCGGACATCTGCCCGGGGAGAAGGTGAGCGAGCCGGTGGCCGCCACGCGCATGATCCCGGTGGGCACCGATGCGCTGTCCCCCGCGCCGCAGCACGATATCTATTCCATCGAGGATCTGTCCCAGCTCATCTACGCGCTGAAGGAGGCGACGAGGTACACCAAGCCCGTCTCCGTGAAGATCGCCGCCGTGCACAACGTGGCGGCCATCGCCAGCGGCATCGTGCGCGCCGGGGCGGATATCGTCGCCATCGATGGGCTGCGGGGCTCCACGGGGGCCGCCCCCAAGATCATCCGGGACAACGTCGGCATTCCCATCGCCCTGGCCATCGCGGCGGTGGACAGCCGGCTGCGGGAGGAAGGCATCCGCAATCGGGCCTCCATCGTGGCCGCGGGCGGGTTCCGCAACAGCGGGGATGTGCTCAAGGCCATCGCGCTGGGGGCCGACGCGGTGTACATCGGCACGGCGGCGTTGGTCGCGTTGGGGTGTCATGTCTGTCAGATGTGCTATACCGGCCGCTGCTCGTGGGGGATCGCCACCACGAGGCCGGACTTGAGCAAGCGCGTGAACCCGGAGATCGGCGCACAGCGGTTGGTGAACCTGCTGCGAGGCTGGAGCCTGGAGATCAAGGAGATGTTGGGCGGCATGGGGATCAATGCGCTGGAGAGCGTACGAGGGAATCGATTGCACCTGCGTGCGGTGGGTTTGACGGAGGCGGAGATGCAGGTCTTGGGCGTAAAGCCGGCGGGGATGTGAGATGTGGGCGGAAGTGGATACCGTTGTTGAGATCGATGCAACCGGGTTGCATTACCGGGAGTTGAACGAGCGCATACACGCCGCGGTGGCGGAGGGCGCTCGCACCCTTCGACTGGTCAATGTGCGGGGCCAGCGGTATATCGGCACGGGGCTGCGCGTCCCTGTGCGTATCGAGATCCACGGGGTGCCGGGGAACGATCTGGCGGCGTTCATGGAGGGGCCGCGCATCGTCGTCTACGGGAACACGCAGGACGGATGCGGGAACACGATGAATTCCGGGGAGATCGTCATCCATGGCCACGCGGGTGACATCACCGGGCTCTCCATGCGCGGCGGCCGGATCTTCATCCGCGGCAACGTGGGATATCGGGTGGGCATTCATATGAAGGAATACGGGGATCAGCGGCCCGCCATCGTCGTCGGCGGGACGGCCCAGCACTTTCTGGGGGAGTACATGGCTGGCGGGGTGCTGGTGTTGTTGGGGCTGGATACGCCGCGCGGGGAGCATCTGGCCCGGTTCATCGGCACCGGCATGCACGGCGGGGTGATGTACTTCCGTGGGACGTTGCGGCCGGAGCAGTTGGGGAAGGAAGTGGGCATCGTGGATCTGGAGGAGTCCGATCGAGAGGTGTTGGGGAAGCTGGTAGGGGAGTTCTGTCGCCATTTCGGGTACGATGCGGCCGAGATCCTGAGCGGGGATTTCATCAAGTTGCTGCCGTTATCCAGACGTCCTTATGGCCGATTGTATGCTTATTGAGTCCGCTTCCTGATCCAGGGTGCTCGCTCGAGCCGGCGCGGGGATCGTATGAACCCCGCGCCGGCTCGCGTCCTGTCGGGCGGGGCAGGGCTTTTTCAAAGTCAATGATGGAAATCGGGGTGGTAGGAACACCCCGCGTGTTGCCTGACGCAAGACATTCCCTTGATCTTCGACTGAGGGAAAACGGCCCTCATCCCCCAAACCCCCTTCTCCCGAGCCCGGGAGAAGGGGGCTCAACGGTGGGTGGTGGCGGCGGCGCAGC
>JAADGJ010000085.1 GCA_013152435.1 Chloroflexota bacterium
CGCCGTCAGCGTCGTCTTCCCATGATCAATATGGCCAATCGTCCCCACATTCACGTGCGGCTTCGTCCGCTCAAATACCGGCTTGGCCATCAGATATACCTCCTCTAGCGTTATCCGGTCACCACAGGTGACTATATCGGGTCTTCCGCGTAATGGAGCCCACGATGGGACTTGAACCCATGACCACACCCTTACCAAGGGTGTGCTCTACCGCCTGAGCTACGTGGGCACACAAGGTTCAGGCCACTATGACGTGGCCTGAACTGAACGAGTGGGCAGGGAAGGATTCGAACCTCCGAAGGCGTCAGCCAGCTGATTTACAGTCAGCCCCCTTTGTCCACTTGGGTACCTGCCCATGCTTCTCACGAGAGCCGACGGCCGGAATCGAACCGGCAACCACCCGCTTACAAGGCGGGCGCTCTGCCGATTGAGCTACGTCGGCGCGCCCGCATTATACCTCATATTCCGGCCGTGGGTCAAACCTGCGGCTCTCATCCACAGCGATTAACAAGTATACGCTGACCGGTGCTCCGTGTCAAATATTCGCCCACCGGTGGTGCATCGCCTCCCGGCGAAGCCCGCTATGGGAAGCCGCAAGGGACACCTCCCCCTCGCAGCGCACGGCCACGCGCCCCCGCCGCGTCAGGTAGAACGATCCATGAATCGCCTGCTTTACGCCAGGAAGGACCAGAAAAATGGGGGTTTTACGGCGACACAGCAGGGCTGTACCACCGTAAAACCCCCATCAGAGCAACGGCCCTGCAGGGAGCCGAACGCACAAAGGGCGATTCAGGGATCCATCACGGCCGCAGGCGTGGGCTCCGGATGCTCACCGCCGGTGAGCGGAAGGACCTTGGTCGGCCCCACCACCACGATGCCGACCGGCTGTGACTCGGCCTTGGGGCGCCCCGCCTCATCCACCACCACCGCCCGGATGATATGCCGCCCGGGAGACAAGGGCTCCTCCGGGCGAGCCTTCCATCGCCCGCTCTCGTCCACGGCCGCCTCCGCGATGGGCCGCGTATCCGCGTAGATCCGCACGACGGCGCCGGGCTCCCCCGTCCCCGAGAGGGACGGGCGCGTCTCACGGGTTCTCGTCCCCGACGCCGGCAGCTCCAGGGAAGGGGCAGGGCTCGAAGAAACGGTGAAGAAGATCGACCGGGAGATCCCCAACAGGGTACCGTCCTCCGCCAGCGCTTCCGCCCAGATCAGATGATCTCCCGCCGGGAACTTGCCCGTCGTCTCCAGCCGCCACGCGCCATCCGCCTCAGCCACAGTCTGCCCGACCAGTCGCTGAATCTCATACACTCGGACGATCGCCCCGGCCGGCGCCACCCCCGTCACCTGGGGAACATCCTGCATCTTCTGCCCCGGCTGCGGCTCATCAATGCTGACGTGCATCCGCAGGCTCGGGCGGCGTGGCTCCACCCGAACGCCAGGCACGGTGGGCGTAGGAGGCACCGTGGGCGTCTCACCGCCCGCCTGCGGCGTCGGCGCCGACGTCGGCGTCGCCCCCTCTACCGCCGGGACGAACAGGGCGATCGGCTCCGACGCGACGACCTCCTCGCCGGCCTCATTCAGCCCCACCACCTTCAGTTCATGGGGGCCTTCCGTCCACACGCGCCCCACCTCGAGCCGCCAACGCCCCTGCTCGTCGCTCTGCGCCTCGCCGAGAACCGCGGGACCATCATAGACGCGAACCCGCTCACCGGGGGACGCGGTGCCCTCGATGATGATCGGGGCGCCGGCTTTGATCTCGTCCGGGCGGGGCGCGACGATCTGCGGAGCGCTCGGCGGGGTCACCGGTGGCGGCGATAGAGGACTGGTCCCCGGCGACACGGCGACAGGAGTAGAGGGCGTCGGCTCCACGACGGGCACCGGCGCAGGCCCGCGCAAGACCAGCACGATGGCCAGGATCACGGAAGATAATATCAACCCCACCAAACGCCACGCGTCCGGCCAGCGTTCCCAAACCGAGATCGGCTGATCGCTCATGCTCGCCCTACTCCTGTGCGGCCAACGTTCGGGCTTGTTCGATCCAACTGTTCACATCGATGTTCTGCCACTCTTTGGGCTGGATGATCGCTCGCAGTTGCTCCTCGCTCAGGGCGGCCAGATCCGCGAAGGAGTAGATGCCCGCGGCATAAAGCTTGCCAGCGTACACGCGGCCGATGCCCCGGATCTTCGTCAGGTCATCGCGAATCACCGACTCAACCGAAGGGGGCTCCTGAGCTTCAGGAGGCCGATCCGGCTTCGCGGGGGGCTCCTCCCGGGCCTGCGGTTCCTCCCGAGGCGCCTCCACCTCCTCCAGTCCCGCCCGCCGGCGCGCCTCGGCGATCCACTCGCCCACGTTCACCCCGGTCCAGGAGGGTCGCGCCCGGATCAGAGCGCGCACATCAGTCTCGTCCAGGCGGGCCAGATCCTCGTAGGTCAAGACGCCCGACTCCTTGAGGAGACGCGCGTAAGCAGGACCCAATCCCGGGATGCTGGCCAGATCATCCCCCTGCTCCACAGGCGAGGGCACCGACGGGACCTCTCGCTCGATGCCGGGTGTCTCGACCTCGGCCTCCGGCATCGTGACCTCGCTGGTGATCGTCTCCACGCCCAACGGCGGCACCATGCCCGGGGTCTCCTCAAAGCTGGGAAGCGGTGGGGGAGCTTCTTCCTCCCGCAACTCGGCCTCCAGCTCCTCCAGGCGAGTCTCCGCCGCACGCGCTCGCTCCTGCGCCTCGACCAGTCGGGCATCCTTCTCTCGCAGGACCTCCTCCAGCTCCATGACGCGAGCGTCCGTCCTCCGTTGGCGCAACCAGAGGTCAATCCCCCACTCCACAATCCAGCCGATGATAAAGCCGATCAGGATCAAAGCAAATGGGCTGAGGTTGCCCAGCATACCACTTCCCTCCCATGGTGCAGCGCCCAGGCGTATGCGGCGATCCATATCGATAACCCAAAGCGGGGCATATGTACGCGCGATTGCGGGCCCGCTGGCGGGATCATCATGGGTTTCCCCTCAACCATGCTCAGCTACCACGCCCCCATGTCCCACTGAATAAGACGCAGATGGTCACGCCAGCGGCCCTATGGCCTCCGCCGATCGACCTTCCTCCAACACGATGCCACTGAGGAGAAGGTAGACAGGAGAACCGGGAGAGAGACGAGCCCACAGATATGGAATGACAGGACCGATCCCATGCCCCCATTTCACCCGACCACCGGCGCCACATACAGCCGTTCTCACGCGAGGGCAAGAGGCCTTCCCCACCGAGGCTCGCCCGATCAGGGACAGATACAAGCCATGCCCATTATACGCTGCCCTGACGGAAGCTGTCAATAGCCAAACCCCGACGGAATGACTACGCGATAACACGCACTCCAGACGATTCCCGATCCCACCCGGCCGTCCATGATATGCGAATCCCTAGCCCGCCAACCCAATGTCGCGCCGCAGGCCCATGTATGTATCACGTAAAGCGCCCTGGAGCCGTCCATTGCTGGCCAGGCACGCCCGCACCACGGGCCCCAAGGCGGGCTCTTCCCAGGCCTCCGTCGCGCCCCCAGCCTCCTCCACCAGTAAGAACCCCGCCGCGATGTCCCAGATGCGCAATTCGGGGTTCATATAGGCGTCATACCACCCGGCCGCCACATAGCAGAGCCCCAACGCGGCCGCCCCCATGGAGCGGATGGCGATCACGTCCCAGGACAGACGATCGATCATCCCCGTCAGCACCCGTCGCCCGCGATCCCCTCGCGGCCAATCGTATCCCACGATCGCCTCGGCCAGACCCTCCGTCCGACTCACCCGCAGACGCCGCCCGTTTAACCAGGCTCCCTCGCCGCGGCGGGCGTGAAAGAGGTGATCCCGCACAGGATCATATACGACGCCGATAAAGGATTCCCCCCAATGCTGCAGCGCGATGCTCACGCAGTAGCTGGGCATTCCCCGAGCGTAGTTCGTGGTGCCATCTAATGGATCGATGATCCACTGCCACTCGGCCCCGCCGACCTCCCCGGCCTCCCCCTCCTCGGCCAGGATGGCATGATGCGGGAAGCGCTCACGCAGCCCTCGCACGATCACCCGTTGCGCGGCTAGGTCCGTCTCCGTCACCAGATCATGCCGCCCTTTCCAGGAGACGGGCAACGAGAAGGCAAGCGCCCCTCGTGCGATCCGCCCCGCCTCCCGCGCCAGGTGAACGGCCGTCTCCAACATCAGGCGGTCCATTTCCACGTCAGAAGCCGCCCCCTCCTAACCGGGCTTAGAACGGCTGAGGATGCGCTGCAGAACGCGCGCGGTCAACTCCGCCCGCTCATCGCGCAGCAGCGGAAGGCGAGACCGAACCCGCCGCAACTCCGCCAGATCCAGCTGGGCCGTGGCCAGGGACTCCTCGAAGTAAGGCGCCTTCCCCAGCAGCTCGCCAGCCGGTCCGACGCAGAACGATCCGCCCCAAAAGTTCACGCCGTCCTCGAAGCCCACCCGGTTGACGTGGACGACGAAGGAGGTGAACACGGCCGCGTACACCCGGTTCAGATCCTCCACAAAGCGCATGCTGCTCAGCCGGCCATCGCCCGGATCGCTCAGCCCCCGCCCCGGGCTCGACGAGACGTGGATCATCAGGTCGGCGCCATCCAGCCACAACAGGTAAGGCGGCGAGATGTGCCAGAAATCCTCGCAAATGAGCACGCCCACCCGGCCGAATCGCGTCTCAAAAGAGCCGATGTCCCTTCCAGCGGCCAGGTAACGCCCCTCATCAAACATGCTGTAAGTCGGCAGGTACAGCTTGCGATGCACATGCACGATATGCCCGGCGGAGAGATAGGCGGTCGCGACGAAGAACCGATACCGCTGATCCCGTTCGATGAACCCCACCACCAGGTCCATGTCGCGACTCTCCTCGGCCAGCCTCCCCAACACCGGATCGGCGGTATCCGCCGGCCGGGCCACCACCGGGACCAGGTCCTTCAAAAAATAGCCGGTGAGCGAGAGCTCGGGGAAGACCAGGAGATCAACCCCCAGATCGCGCGCCTGAGCGATGAACTCCAGGTGACGATCCAGGTTCGCATCCACGTCCCCCAGCCGCGGGCGAAGCTGTCCGAACCCAACGGTCACGTGTGGAGGTGTCGAATGAGCGCTCATGCCACCCATTATAATCGGCCCGGTGATTCTCCGCAAAGCCACGGTTGATCGGATCGTATACCCTGAGGAGATGTTTTCCGCGGAGAGGGGCTCCCCATAGACAGACGGCCCCCTGCACGCAGAGGGCCGTCCGTTCCTCAAGCGAAACCCCAACGGGAAACCGACCTCGGGGCCTCAGTCAGAGTACTTGATCTCCATCTCCACATCCGTGAAGGTGAGATGGTAGAAGAAGGCCAGGGGCGGCGGGAAGTTGTCCGTCATCCCGGGACCTGGAGCGTCGTGGAACACCAGATGGAACTCCAGGCGGTCGTTATCGACCACACCATTCGCCGGGGTGACCATGGGGTTGAAGATCCCCCCATCCACCGTGCGCACCGTCCCATCATCGCCGCGCACCCCCACGGTCGTCATAGTGTGGGCAAGCCAAAGCGGGGTGGGACCGTCGAACGGATTCTCAAAGGGCCTTCCGTTCAGGGTGACCTCGGCCGGCCCCCAGGTGGCGAGGTGGTTGAAAACCGTCGGCAGGACCGGGCCGCCGGCCGTGGTATCGCCATGCAGGTATACGTTGGTGGTGACCGGGTCTCCCGTCACGAACTCCGTGTCGGAGGCCGAGGGCCCCACCCTCAAGCCGGTCGGATGGGGCGGCGGGACGAAGAGCTTCTGGGTGAGCTTCCATTCCCCGTACTTATCGGTCCACTTCGCCTTGAGCTTTCCCGTGTTCGCAACGGGATCCACCTTGAGTTCCACGCGGCCCCGAATCGGCGTCACCCCATCGCCATCCCAGGCGAATGAATCCACGGGCTCGGCAGGTACGCCGTCCACATAGGCCACTACATCGCCGGTAACCTCCCGAACCAGGCGGGCGTTGGTGGCTTCGACCTCATAGATGAGTCGCTTGCTCCCCTTAGCCGTCGCATCGGAGGGCCCGGCCAGGGCGACGCCGGCGATCAGCGCGATCAACAAAGCGGATAGTGCCACATACGTACGGCCTCTCATGAGCTCTCTTCTCCTTAAACATCATTGCGGAAACGATGGGGGACCTCTTCTGGGACCAGGGAGCCGACCGGGGTCGCACTCCCATCCTTATCCACATAGACGACAAAGCCTTGGAATCCCTTACCCCTTACCATCGGATCCGCTGAGGAGAGAGAGCGACAGGCAGAGGCATCGCTTACCGCTGGGTTGACGTGGAGAACCCGGGGATCGGACTACCCCACCCGCCGGGCCCGAGCCCCCCACAAGATCAAAGAGAAGCCGATCAGCATGAGAAGAAGATCCGCCCACTGCGCGATGCGCCATCCCCACCATACCACCGTCTCGTCGCCGCGCAGGAACTGAATCCCCCAGTCGCCCAGACCGTACAACACAAAATAAACACCCAGCATTCCGCCCGGCCGTGGGACGCGCCCTCGCAGCGCCAGCAGCGCCCCCAGGACGATCAGGCTCAGCGCCACCCCGAACGCCTGCGTGGGCCATCGCCACGCGACCTGCCCGAAGATGTCGGGCCGATACACCAGGAGGGAGTTCCGCATCGGATCACCCGGAAGGCCGTAGGCGACGCCGGAAACCCACGCGCCCGCCCAGCCGAAGGCGCAGGCCAGTGCCAAAGGCGGGGCCAGGAGGTCCCCCAGCCGCAGCGCGTCCACCGCCCCCCGGCGCCACGCCCACCACGCCAGGGCGATCATCCCGCCCAGTATCCCCCCGTGGAAGGACAGGCCGGTCGCGTCCGGCCGCACGGCCTCCGACAGATGCTCCCGGAAGTAGGCCCAATTCGCCCATACATGCGCCGCCCGGGCCCCCACCACACCCACTGTGACCAGGAGCAAGAGGCGATCCAGATCCCGAACGGCCCTGGGCCGCAGACGCCAGGCCGTCCACCCCAGCCCCACGAGCGCCCCCAGCCACAGGAAGAGGCTATATCCCTGAATCGTCCAGCCGCCGATCCGCCAATACAACGGGCCACACCCCCTCATGGACAGAGAAAGGCGGGGCGCATGCACGCCCCGCCCGCGAGATCCTCGGGGAACGCCGTTACTCCTGCAATCCCTCCACGATGTGACGATACTTCTCCACAAGATCCTGAGCCTGCTGTTCGGAGGACGCCTCGGCGGTGATATGGAAGAGGGGCTGATCCGGATCTGGCCGCACGAGCACCCACTCCCGCTCGCTGAGGAAGATCTTGATGCCGTCCAGCCGCTCCGCCGTGACGTTCTTGTACTGCTCGTTGAGCAGGCGCATCACCGTGCCCTTCGCCTCCCACGGGCAGCTCACCCGGCCTTTGGCGATGTGGAAAGGCGGCAGCTCGTCCACCAGTTCCGACAGGCGAACTCGCTGTATGGCCAACATCTCCAACAGCTTCACCATCGCCATCAGCCCGTCGATGGCCGGCTGGAACCGCGGGAACGTGAAATTCCCAGAGCCATCCGCGGCCATCGCCACATCGCCGTTCGCGCACGCCGACATGAGGGCCTGTACGTCCACCTTGGTGCGGCACACGCGCCCCCCGTGAATCGCCGCGATCTGGTCGAAGACGCTGGAGAGATCCACGGGCACGGCGATGGTGGCACCCGGCTCCATCCGCAACGTCAGCTCCGCCACCGCCACCGCGACGACCTGGGGCTCCAGGACCCGTCCGCTGTCGTCGGCCACGAAGATCTTCTCCCCGCCGACGTCCAGGCGAACCCCCAGATCGGTCCCCAACGCCCCGGTGATGGTGGCCAGCTGGCGCAACTGCTCATCGAACTCCTCAGGCAGGAGCGCCATCCGGTTCGGATCCACCCGGGCGTTCAAGGGGATCACATCAACGGCGAGCCGGTCCAGAATCTCCGGCAGCACCTCGGAGTTGGGCGCGTGGGCATAGTCGACGACGACCCGAAGCCCCGCTGATCGGATCGCGTCGCTGTCGATCGCCGCCATAAACCCTTCAATGTAGCGCTCGACCGCGTCCGGCGCGTAGGCGATCAGCCCGATATCATCCATGTAGGCGCGGCGGAAGTCCTCCCGGAAGAAGACCCGCTCGATGTTGCGTTCCGCGTCCTTGCTCAGGTTGAGGCCATCGGCGGCAAAGAAGCGGATGTCCACCACGCGCTGATCGAACGGCGAGAGGCGGACGTGCACCCCGCCGGCCGCCTCGGACACGCGCGTGTAGTATCGGGCTACCGGGATGGGCAGGTTGCGCAGGTCCCAGACGTTGGCGCCGCCCGACGGCAGGCCGGAGATGATCGCCCGCTTCAGCATGCGCGGGCTCCGGTGCGGATCCCGATTGATGGTCACGTACGCGCCCTTGGGCAACGTCGCCGCGAACGCGGCCCCCAGTTTGGCCGCGAACTCCGGGGTCAGGTCCACGTTGACCACGCCGGTCACGCCGAAACGCCCGAAGAGCTGACGCCGACCTCGCGATCCCCAGATGATGCTGGACCGCACGGTCGCGCCCGGGTCGATCTCCTTGCTCGGCCAGAGCTTGACGTTGGGATGAATGACGGCGCCCTCGCCGATGATGTTGTTATCCCCGATGACCGCCCCTTCAAACACGACCGTTTTGGCCTTCAGGCTGCACTGGCGGCCGATGATCGCCCCCCGCAGCTCGGCGGCCTCGCCGATGTAGCAATTACGCCAGATGATCACCCGATCCAGATAGGCCCGATTATCCACCACGGTGTGGTCGCGAACCACGGCGGGGCCATGGATCACCACGCCCCCCTTGATCTTCACCTCATGCCCCAGATAGATCGGCCCATACAGGTGCGCGTCGGGGGCGATCTCCACGTTGTCCCCCACCCAGATATCGCCGCCGATGTGCTTGCCCAGCGGCTCCAGGTTCACCTTCCCAGACAAGAGATCGAAGGTGGCCCGCATGTACTCCTGCACGTTGCCGATATCACACCAATAGCCGGAGGCCACATAGCCATACAAGGGAGCGCCGCTCTCCAGAAGCTGCGGGAAGATGTCCTTGCTCCAGTCCACGGACTTGCCGGGCTCGATCATGTCCAGCACCTCCGGCTGGATCACATAGATGCCCGTGTTCACCGTGTCGGAGATCACCTCTCCCCAGCTGGGTTTCTCCTGAAACTGCGTGATCCGGCCGTCCGCGTCCGTGATGATCACGCCGTACTCCAGGGGATTTGGCACCCGGTACAGCGTCAACGTGGCGATCGCCCCGCGATCCTGATGAAAGGAGATGATCTCCTCCAGGTTGAAATCGGTCAGAGCGTCCCCGCTGATGATGAGGAACGGCTCATCGCGAGAGAGGAACACCTCGGCGTTCTTCACACTCCCCGCGGTGCCCAGAGGCATCTCCTCAACGGCGTACTCGATCTCCATCCCCAGGCTGTGACCGTTGCCGAAAAAATCCTGGATCATGTCGGCGAGGTACTGGACGGTCACCACCACCTCTGTGATGCCATGGCGCTTTAACAAATCGAGGATATGCGCCATCACCGGCTTATTGGCCACGGTCACCATCGGCTTAGGGCGACCAATGGTCAACGGACGCAGCCGGGACCCTTCGCCGCCGGCCATCACGACTGCCTTCATCGCCCACCTCCTGAGCTCATCGCGCACCTCGTGGCATAGGAATCTTCCACCCGAACACCTCTCCACAGCGAGAGGCTAATCCCCCTCTTTAAAAATGTGCCTGAAAACCCACCGACAGGTATCTGAGGATCTCCTCCTGTTCTGACTCTATCATATCACAAAAGCACATCACGAAACAAGGGGTTCCGCCATCGCAAGGCGGCGAGAGGCGGGCTATTCAGTCTCCCCTGCCTGGCAACAGCGCTCCCCTGTCACAGCGCGACACACCTCCGCCACATCTCGGGAGATCGCCCACCCCACCTGTTCGAGGAGCGCTGCCACATCCCCTAACGGAAACCCCATGATGCTCGCGTAACATCCCTCCCACCGGGCGACCGGACGGAATCCCGGGTGTTGGATCGCGTAAGCCCCCGCCTTATCCAGCGGATCCCCGCTCGCCACGTAGGCGGCGATCTCCTCATCGGTATATCCCCTCATCCAGAC
This sequence comes from Chloroflexota bacterium, assembly GCA_013152435.1. Classification (NCBI taxonomy): domain Bacteria; kingdom Bacillati; phylum Chloroflexota; species Chloroflexota bacterium. The sequence goes on from JAADGJ010000085.1 coordinate 10,148, forward strand.
GCGGCTCCGGTTCAGTCGTTGCACCGCGCGATCCCTCCCCCGGCACACGGTGACGGCGGTGAGCACCTCATGCGCGCGGTCCCGCAGACGACGCAACATGTCCACCGCCCCCTCCGGCGTCTCCGGCTTCCCCAACACGACGCCATCGAGCACCACGATCGTATCCGCCCCGATGACCGTGGCCGTGGGGAACTCGCGAGCCACGGCGAGGGCCTTCTCCCGGCTGAGGCGACAGACCAACTCCTCAGGCGTCTCTCCAGCCCTCCCGGATTCATCGATATCGGTGGACACGCACTGGAACGTCAACCCCAGCGCCGCCAACAGCTCCCGGCGCCGAGGCGAGGCCGACGCCAGGATGAGCCCTCCCTGCTCACCTGATGAACGATCGTCGGGCATGACCCGCCCGCTCCCCCGCATTTTCGCCTTCGATCCCGCCACTTTTTCTCCCCTCCTGCATCGATCACGAAAGATAGGTCCTTTATCCTACCCTTTCCCCGCCGTTCCGCACGCCCAACGCCCCTCGCATATAGTACAATGTTAATCAGGATCATCATCTTTCACCGCTTCATCGCGGAGAGCGACGGCGCTTCCCGCCTTCATCTGGGATTTCGATGTTTATGGATGCGCACAGGCCCTATAACGGAGTACTTTGCTCTCCCCCGCGCCGCCGTGGAACCGCACGGCATCGGAAGGGCTGATTCCGGCATTCGCCGGAGGAACGAAGGAATGAGGTAGCCTTTATGGCACACACGATCCTCGTGGTGGATGACGAGCCAGATGTACAGAAGCTTCTGGCTTTGATTCTGACGAAAGCAGGATTTCAGGTAGCAACGGCCGACAACGGAGAAGAGGCCCTGGCACAGGCGGCCAGCGTGGCACCGGACCTTATCCTCCTCGATATCATGATGCCCGGCATGGACGGCTACGAGGTGCTCAAGCGCCTGCGCTCCGATCCCGTCCTGACCCACATCCCCGTCATCATCCTCTCGGCCAAAGGCAGCGTGCAGGATCGTGTCAAGGGCCTGCGCATGGGAGCCGACGACTACGTACCGAAGCCGGCCGATCCCATGGAGCTGGTCGCACGGGTCGAGGCCGTGCTGACACGGATGCAGAGGGCGGGCAGCGAGCCACGCGGCCGCGTCATCGCCTTCCTGGGCGCCAAAGGCGGCGTCGGCACCACCACCATCGCGATCAACGTAGGAGCGGCCATCGCCCAGTCTCAGCGGGTGGTCCTGGCCGAGCTGCGACGCGGCCTGGGGTCCGCCGCATCGCTCCTGGGCCTGCGCCCTCGCCACACCCTGGGCGATCTCATGGCCACATGCGGGACCCCGAGCGCCACCGATATCCAGAGCGCCCTGACCGCCCACGCCTGCGGGCTACGCCTGCTGGCAGCATCCCAAGACATCCCGGAGGTCACCACGGCTGACGAGGAGTTCCCCACGGCGCTGCTGGAACGGCTGATACACTCCGCCCAGTTCGTCCTGCTGGATCTGGCACCAGATGCCCTCTTCGTCCATCCCCTGTTGCCACGGGCGGAGACGGTCGTGCTCGTCACCGATACCGATCCGATCTCCATCCGCAATACGCGCACTCTGATCGATCTCGCCGAGCAACACGGCCTGGCTGGGGAACGGTGTCGCGTCGTGCTCGTCAACCGCACACCGGGCGTCGGCATGAGCATCACGGAGCTGGCCAACATCCTGGGGCATCCGGTGCAGGCGGCCATCCCCCACGCCAGCGACGCCTGCATCGCCAGCGCTCGCAAGGGGCTGCCCCTCATCATCCACCGCTCAGATCATCTGGCCAGCCTGACCCTGATCGAGCTGGCCGGCCGCCTGACCGGGATCGAATTCCAGGAGATCGGCAGCCTGCATACCCTTCCCGCCGGCCCCGGGCGGGCTCCTAAGGAAGCCACCGGGCTCTTCGCACGCGTGGGGCGCCCCGGCTAGACCCACACAACCCCGGGCTGCAGACGAATCGCGCAGATAGCTCGCCCCACATTCCTCGCGGCCATAGCCCACCTCCGGCCCATTCTCTGGACAGGCCCCTCCGGATCCTCCCACTGAAGGGCACAGGCCCTAAAGCCTCCTCGCCATGTTCCCGCTGAAAAGAATACACAGCCGCCGTCCCAGGGCTTTTTCAAAGTCAGTGATGGAAATCGGGGTGGTAGGAACACCCCGCGTGTCGCCCGACGCAAGACATTCCCCTGATCATCGACCG
>JAADGJ010000086.1 GCA_013152435.1 Chloroflexota bacterium
TCTTGCGGTATCCTATTCATGGGAACGCCTCCTGGGGTTTGGTTCTTTACTTTCTCTACTTTACCCAAGGCGTTCCCTTTTGACTAGTCCCCCCCTCCAAAAAGCCAAACTTCAGGGGAGGGGCGATTCATGAATCGCCCCTGCCCACGGATAGGCGGCGGCAGATCCCCCCTTCTGGGAAAAAGCCCGCAGAAGGCGCCGTTCTCGCAGCGCCACCACAAAACCACCTCCTGTGAGCCACCAACACCGGAAGAGAGACCATCCAGATTTGACAGACGAGAAAAGACGTGGATAATATATGAGTATTCATTCAGATGTTTCAAGGGCTACCGCGCAAGCCGGTAGCGCGAGGGAGCACAGGAGGCGCAAACGTGCCGCATCTGATCTGTCAGAGCGAAAGGGATATCCGGCACGTCTCAACCGGGGCGACTGACTAGTCGCCCCTTTTTCAGGGCCATTTACATGAATATTCACTCACATATAGCAACGTTCACAGATGAATGGGAACCGAACGACGCAACCTTCGCCGGCGAAGGAGTACCGGATGAATGAACAAACCCTCCGATTGGAGATCCCCGTCCTCTTGCCCGGGGTCGAGGACGAGCGTGATCAATGCGTGGAACGCCTGCAAGAGCTGCTGAGCCAGCGCAAGGGCATCCACCAGGTTCACGTGGAGCGAGAGAACGGGCAGGCACGACTGTGCATTCACTATGATCCCAGCATGACGTCCCTATCGCAGGTGCAGCGCTGGGCCGAGCAGGCGGGCGCCCAGGTGAGCGATCGCTATCGCCATGAGACGGCGCGCATCACGGGCATGGACTGCCCCGACTGCGCCCTCAGCATCGAGCACATCCTGGGACGGATGGATGGCATCCTCAACGTCTCCGTCAACTACGCGGCCGAGAGGATGCGCATCGAGTACGATAGCCAGGTCGTCTCCCGCCAGGACATCTTCAAGCGCGTGGCCTATCTGGGATATGAGATCTCGGAGGAGGAAGAGGAACGCGGCTGGCTGCGGGAGAACTGGGAGCTCGTCCTGGCCATCCTGTCCGGCGCCTTCCTGCTCCTGGGCTGGGCAGGCGAGAGCTTCCTGGGCCTGCCTCGTGTGGCGGCCATCGGCCTCTACGCCCTCGCCTACGTGACGGGAGGGTACGATGCCACGCGACACGGGCTCAAGGCCGTGCGCCACCTTCGGTTTGACATCGACTTCCTGATGGTCGTGGCGGCCATTGGCGCCGCGGTGCTGGGCGAATGGGCGGAGGGGGCGCTGCTTCTCTTCCTGTTCAGCCTGGGCCACGCCCTGGAGCACTACGCCACCGGCAAGGCGCGGGCGGCCATCCGCGCCCTGGGAGAACTGACCCCTGAGACGGCCCTGGTGCGACGCGACGGGCAAGAGGTCGAGCTGCCGGTGAAGGAGGTGATGCGCGGCGACATCGTCGTGGTCCGCCCCGGCGATCGTATCCCGGTGGACGGCCGGGTGATCCAGGGACAGTCGGCGGTGGACCAATCGCCCATCACCGGCGAGAGCGTGCCGGTGGAGAAAGGCGAGGGGGACGAGGTATTCGCGGGCACGGTCAACGGCGAGGGGACGCTGGAGATCGAGGTGACCCGCCTGGCCCAGGACACCACTCTGGCCCGCGTGATCCGGATGGTGGAGGAGGCCCAGACCCAGAAATCCCCCACCCAGCAGTTCACCGAGAGGTTCGAGCGCATCTTCGTGCCGACGGTGCTGGCCGGCGTGGTCGGGGTCGTCTTCCTGCCGCCGCTGGTCGGCTGGCTGCCCTTTGGGGAGGCCTTCCTGCGCGGGATGACCATCCTGGTGGCGGCCAGCCCCTGCGCCCTGGCCATCGCCACCCCGTCGGCCGTGCTATCGGGCGTCGCCCAGGCGGCCCGCAACGGGGTGCTGATCAAAGGGGGCGTGTACCTGGAGAACCTGGGTGCGGTACGGGCCATGGCCTTCGACAAGACGGGCACGCTCACCCACGGCCAGCCCAAGGTGACCGACATTCTCGTTAGACGGCGGACGACGGACGCGGGTGCGCCGACCGACGCTGACCGTGCAGAAGATGAGATCCTCCGCGTCGCTGCGGCGGTGGAGCGACGGTCGAACCACCCGCTGGCACAGGCCGTCGTGCGGGAAGCCGAGCGACGGGGGCTGGCCCTGCCCCAGGCCGGCGACCTGGAATCGATCACCGGGCGGGGCGTGCGCTCCGCGCTGGACGGCCAGCCGGTGCTCATCGGCAACCTGGGGCTGTTCGAGGTGGAGGGCCTGACCGTGCCGGAGGACATCCGGGCCCAGATGGAGGCCCTGGAGGCCGAGGGCAAGACGACCATGATCGTCTACGGCCCGGCGCCGGCATCGGATGGCCAGGCTCCCTCGGCGGACTTCCTGGGGATCATCGCTCTGGCCGATACGCCGCGCCCGGAGGCCAGGGAGACCCTGGAGCGGCTACGGGCGTTGGGCATCCGGGAGACGATCATGCTCACCGGGGATAATGAGCGGGTGGCGGCAGCCATCGCCCGACAGGTGGGGCTGACCGATTTCAAAGCCAACCTGCTGCCCGAGCAGAAGGTGGAGGCCATCCAGGCGCTGCTGACGCAGTACGGCCGCGTGGCCATGGTCGGCGATGGCGTCAACGACGCCCCGGCCCTGGCCCAGGCCACGGTGGGCATCGCCATGGGCGGCGCGGGCACCGATGTGGCGCTGGAGACGGCCGACGTGGCCCTGATGGCCGACGACCTATCGAAGCTCCCCTTCGCCGTGGGGCTCAGCCGTCAGGCGCGTCGGATCATCCGGCAGAACCTGATCGCCTCGCTGGGTGTGGTCATCCTCCTGATCCCGATGGCCCTCTTCGGGCTGGTGGGCATCGGGATCGCCATCGTCTTCCACGAGGGGAGCACGCTAGTGGTCGTGGCCAACGCGCTGCGGCTGTTGGGGTACGAGAGGACGTAACGATTTCAGCCGGCCCCAGCGAGAACGCCGGGGCGGGGAGCCCAGGTCCATGCCCTTTGGTGAGCAGCAGGAGCAAGAAGCATGAGCTACGAGGGGATCTTCAGAGGCATTCTGGCCGCCACATTCGTCCTGCTGACCATCATCCGGGTGTACTACGCCCGAAAGGCAGGCCGGGCGGGCGAAAAGAGCTCCACAGGAAGAGCGAACAGAGGCCACATGACCTTGTTGCGGCTGCTCAACTCGGCGGCGGCCGTGGTCACGCTCGTGTACCTCATCGCCCCGCGCTGGCTGGGCTGGGCCGCGCTGCCGATGCCGATCTGGCTGCGCTGGATCGGAGGCGTGCTCGGCCTGATCACCGTCCTGCTGTTCTTTTGGATTCACCACGCCCTGGGCGAGAACTGGTCCCTATCTGTGGACACCAAAGCCCGACACACGCTGGTGACCAGCGGGCCATATCGCTGGGTTCGACACCCAATGTATACCGCGATATTCGTGTGGACATTGGCCTTCTTCCTGCTGTCGGCCAATTGGTTTGTCGGCATCGCCTGGCTGGCGCTGAGCGTCCTGGCTGCCTCGCGAGCCGGCGAAGAGGAGGAGGCGTTGATCGAAACGTTCGGCGCCGAATACCAGGACTACATGCGACGCACCCCCCGGTTTCTGCCGGGCCTGGGACGCTGGGGAGAAGGAAGGTGAAAAACCCCACTCTCTGGGGTGTCTACTTCGTGATCGCCATCCTGTGGACCGCGGGCAACCTGTGGCTGTACCACAGACGCACCCAGCCCGGACGGGAGTTAGGCCTATCCGGGTCGCTATCCATCTGGGCCTGGGATGCATACATGGTCTGCGGGCTCGTCGCGGGAGCCGTGTATCGCCCCTTTGGGGTCCGATTCCCGGCCATCTGGCGGGTCCTCGGGCTGATCGCCGCCCTGGCCGGCGTGATCCTGGCGCTGTGGGGCATGATCGAGTTTCGCTCTCTGGCCCGGATCTCGGCGCTGGAGGAGGGCCGGCTGATCACGACGGGTATCTACGGCCACGTGCGGCATCCACAGCACGCCGGGCTGTTGGCGGCCGCCTTCGGCTCGGCCATCGCCTTCCAGACATGGCTCGGTCTGCTGGTCGCGGTCGTGATCTTGATGTGGTCGTTGATCCAGACCCGGCTGGAGGATCGGCGACTGATCGTCCTCTTCGGCGATGAGGCGCGACGCTACATCGCAGCCGTGCCGAGGTATGTGCCCAGATGGGCCGCATACGGAATGGAGGGAAGATGACATGGCTTTGTGCAGCCCTGGGATCCTCCATAGCCGCCTGGGTGGTATTTGGCATATACGTCTTTTCAGAGGTAAAGAAGACTTACGACAGAGGAGGCGTATTCACAAACAAGCTCCTGACACTTTGGCTCATCATGTGGGGATTTTATCACCTCGCCGTGATCCTGTCGGCGTTGTATGCCGTGTGGCCGATACCCATCAACAAGACGATGGCATTCGCAGGCGGTTCGGTCATGATCAGCGTTGGAGTGCTTACACTGGCAACCGGGATGATCGAGTTCCGCACCTTGCGCAGGAGCTGTGGACAGGACACATCCGAGCTTGTAACCACCGGGATATACCGATGGAGCAGAAATCCGCAGTTCATGGGTTGTCTTCTCTATCTCCTAGGGATATCCCTTCTCGGGCGCTCAGGGCTTGCTTTTGTGCTCACGGGGGCGGCCTCCCTCGTCATCTATCTGTACACCGTCCATCTGGCAGAGCCCTACCTTGAACGTCTGTACGGAGAAGAGTACCGCCTGTACAAATCGAGAACCGCAAGGTGGATTGGGATCCCTAAAGTGCGACAGCACTCTGATATCGAGCCGCCGTCTGCCAGCCACACATAAACACGATACGGAGGGATGATGCCCATGAGAGGTCCTTTGCTACTTGAGCGGGAGCCACGCACACACCGCCCCGTCCGGCTCCTGTCCGTGTTGCTGGTGCTGATCTCGTTGGCTCTAGCCGGATGTGGCGGCCGAGGGGAGGCAGGCCAGCGAGAGCTGAAGCTGGCGCCGGCATCCCGATTGCCCAAAGAGGTCCAGAGGGCGCCGACCACGGTGCGCGAGGCGTATCAGTTCGCCCTGGCCAATCCCGATGTGCTCAAATATATCCCCTGCTACTGCGGCTGTGGCGCCGACCACGGGAGCGTCAAGGACTGCTTCGTGCGCGAGGTACGCCCCGACGGATCGGCCGTGTTCGACGAGATGGGCCTGGGCTGAAGCATCTGCGTGGACATCACGCGTGACGTGATGCGCTACTGGCAGGAGGGGAAGTCGCTGGTCGAGATCCGGAAGAGCATCGACGCCACCTACAGCCGTTTCGGGCCGCCAACGGACACGGAGTGGCCACAGCAGTAGGAGCGAGGCATTCCCACCGGTATGGTTACCGGTGGGCACACGCTTGGAGGAAATCACCCGCATTCACCACGCGTCGCCAGGGAATGCCTCGCCCAAGGAAGAAGAGCGAAGATGAAAAGCAAAACGCTGAAACGGTTGGGCTTTCTGGCGGGGATCGTTCTGGCCATCTGGCTCTGGCAGCGGGAGCGGGACACCAGCGATATAAGCCGTCGGCTGGAACGCGCTACGATCCGGCTCTCCCAGTCCGCCCGTCTGGTGCAGGGCCGGGAGCGAGCCACCTGGGTGCGCCGATTCTACGCCCTGTTGGCGCCAGCCTACGACCTGCTGTTCCTCAAACTGCCGGGCTATCAGCAGGCGGCGCGTGATCTGATCGATCGGCTGGACGTCGGCGCCCATGACGCCGCCCTGGATGTGGGCTGTGGCACCGGGCTGCTGACGCTGCCTCTGGCCGAACGAGCGGGCCGGGTCGTGGGTCTGGACTTGAGCCCATCCATGTTGAGGAAGCTGGCTGCCAAGGCGGCCCGGCGAGACCTGAACATCGAGCTGCGCCAGGGGAGCGTATTGGAACTGCCCTTCGCCGACGAGGAGTTCACCGTCGTCACCACGGCCTTCATGCTCCTCTATCTGACGCCGGATGAGAAACAGCGCGCCATGGCCGAGATCCGCCGCGTGCTTGCGCCCGGCGGTCGGCTGGGATGTCTCAGCAGCCCGGGTGAGATCGCCGACGTCTTCCTGACCCGGGAGGAGTGGGAAGCCTTACTGCACGAAGCCGGGTTCACCGACGTACAAATCGAGGAACGCCGTGAGGTCTTTCGGCTGATCATCGCCCGCAGGGGGGACGGGCCATGAAGCGACACCTGCTCGGGGCGGCGAAGCTCGTCCTGGTCATCATCGGCGGGCTGCTGTTCTTCTGGCTGGTCCTATTCAAGTTGATCTCCAGGCTGGCAGCCCGATCGGGGAGATCTGCGCCGTGCCCTCCGTCACTGGCTTGGCTGCTGGATCACCCCATCCGTCGTCGCTACATACGCCTGGTGCTGGACCGGATCGACATTCGACCGGGTGAGCGTGTATTGGAACTCGGCCCAGGGGTCGGGACCTTCACTGTGGAGGCCGCACGGCGAGTGGGCCCCCAAGGCCGGCTCATCTCGGTGGATATTCAGCCAGAGATGATCGCCCAGGTGAAGAGGCGGGTGCAAACGACTGGCTTGGCCAACGTCAAGACCTGCGTCGCCAGCGCCCATGACCTGCCCCTGGGCGATGCCAGCGTAGATCGGGCCTTCCTGATCACGGTGCTGCCCGAGATCCCCAACCGGCGTCGCGCCCTGGCCGAACTACACCGAGTGCTCAAATCGGATGGAGTGCTTTCTATCACCGAGGAATTCCCGGACCCAGACTATCTCTTCCCGTTCGAGACGATCCGGCTTGTCGAGGCATCCGGGTTCAGCCTGGAACGGCGCCAGGGCAACTTTTGGGTGTATACAGTCAATTTCCGTCGCAAAGAGACGGAGGAGACGTCACACGTAAGCGTAACGACATGAAATCGGGAAATGTCTATCGTGATCGCGCGGGTCACCACTCTCCGGCACGCATGGGACAGAATGCGGCCGTGGACCGGCGCCCTTTGAACTGCAGGAGACGACCGTGAGACGAACGACCGAGACTGCAATCGAGAAACTGAAACTGGAGATCCCTCTGCTCCTCCCCGAAAACGGCGAGTGCGATGGCTGCATCCAGCGCCTGCAGGAGATCCTACGCCAGCATAAGGGGATCGATCAGGCTCACGTGGACCAGGATGCCGGCCTATCTCGCCTGTGCCTGCACTATGATCCCAACCTGATCTCGCTGGCCGAGGTGGAACGCCACGCGCGTGAGGTGGGGATCGCCATTCAGCAACGCTATCGCCATCGCGATCTGCGCATCGTCGGCATGGACTGCGCCGACTGCGCCGCCAAGCTGGAGAAAGGCGTCAGCCGCCTGGATGGCGTGCTTCACTGCACCATCAACTTTGCCGCCGCCAAGATGGCCGTCGAATACGACGTGGAGGCCCTGGACCAGGAGGCCATCATCGAACGCATCCGCCAGCTGGGCTACGATGTGGCGGAGGAGGAAGCCGCCTCAACGCTCCCGCAGGAGACCGGTCCGGGCGGCCTGCGCGGGCTGCTGGCCTTCATGCGCAGCAAACGGCGTGACACGCTGACCCTCGTATCTGGCCTTTTGATCCTGCTGGCCTTCGCCCTGGAGACATCCGGCATCTCCCCCGCCATCGCCCACGGCCTTTACGCCCTGGCCATCATCAGCGGGGGCTTCTATGTGGCCCGCAAGGGCCTGACCGGCGTCTGGATCAACCGGGAGCTGGACATCAACTTCCTGATGACCATCGCCGCGCTGGGCGCGGCCGCCATCGGGGCCTGGGAGGAGGGAGCGCTGGTCGTCTTCCTCTTCAGCCTGGGGGAGACGTTGGAAGGCTACACAATGGACCGGGCTCGCAACGCCATCCGCTCCCTGATGGATCTGGCGCCCGCCGAGGCCACCGTGCTACGCCCCTGCGTGGACTGCGAGGAACATCAGGGACAACCACTCCCCGATGGCACCCCCTATGAGAGCGGCCCCTGCCCCTGGTGTGACGTCCACGAGCAGCGCGTGCCCGTGGCCGAGCTGGCCGTAGGCGACATCATCCTCGTCCGGCCAGGCGAACGCATCCCCATGGACGGTCGCATCGTCCAGGGCGCCTCGGCGGTCAACCAGGCCCCCATCACCGGCGAGAGCATCCCGGTGGAGAAGGGGCCCGGCGACGACATCTTCGCGGGCACGATCAACGGCGAAGGGGCTCTGGAGGTGGAGGTCACCCGGCTGGCAGCGGACAACACCCTCAGCCGGATTATCCACATGGTGGAGGAGGCCCAGGCTCAGAAGGCCCCCTCCCAGCGCTGGGTGGACGTCTTCGCCAAGTACTACACGCCCTTGATCGTGGGCCTGGCCGTGCTCATCGCCGCCGTGCCCCCGATCCTCTTCGGTCAGCCCTTCCTGGAGCCGGCGACCGGCGGACACGGCTGGCTCTATCGGGCGCTGGCCCTGCTCATCATCGCCTGTCCCTGCGCCCTGGTCATCTCCACGCCGGTCAGCATCGTCAGCGCCATCAGCAACGCGGCCCGAAACGGCGTGCTGGTCAAGGGAGGTGCCTACCTGGAGGCGGCCGGGGGACTGCGCGTGATGGCCTTTGACAAGACGGGCACCCTGACCCAAGGCGAACCGTCCGTCACGGATATGATTCCCCTGGACGGCCGAACGGAGGAGGATATCCTGGCGTTGGCGGCCTCCGTCGAGAGCCGGTCCGAGCATCCGCTGGCCCAGGCCATCGTGCGCGCGGCCGAGCAACGGGGTGTAGCCTTCACGCCGGCCTCGGGCTTCCAGGCCCTCACCGGCCGGGGGGCGAGCGCCCTGGTGAACGGCGCCCCGGTGTACATCGGCAACCGAACCCTTCTGTCCGAGCTGAACATTCCCCTCGCCCAGGCGCTGCGCGCGCAGATCGAGCGCCTGGAGGAGGAGGGCAAGACCGTCATGGTCGTGGCCACGGAGGTCGACGGCCAGCTCACGGCGATCGGGCTCATCGCCGTGGCCGACACAGTGCGGCCCGACGCCCGAGAGGCGATAGCGGCTCTGAAACGCTCCGGCATCCGGCATACGGTGATGCTCACCGGCGACAACGAGCGCACCGCCGCCGCCATCGCGGCGCAGGTGGGGATCGATGAGGTGCGAGCGAACCTGCTGCCAGAGCACAAGGTCGGGGTCGTAGAGGAGCTGCTGGAGGCATACGGCCAGGTGGCCATGGTGGGAGATGGGGTGAATGACGCCCCGGCCCTGGCCCGAGCCACCGTGGGCATCGCCATGGGCGGCGCGGGCACGGATCAGGCCCTGGAAACGGCGGACATCGTCCTCATGGCCGATGATCTGAGCAAGCTGCCCTTCGCCATGCACCTCAGCCGACGCACGCTGGGGATCATCCGGCAGAACATCGCTTTCAGCCTGTTGGTGAAGGCCGCCTTCATGGGGCTGGCCATCCCGGGCCTAGCCACGCTGTGGATGGCCGTGTTCGCCGACGTGGGAGCCTCTCTGATCGTCATCCTCAACGGTATGCGGCTACTCAAGAGCAAGGACCGGAGGGCATCCTCATAAGCAAAGAGTCAGCCGATGAGAGCCGACGGTGCGGCCCCGCATCCGAGCTCATCCCACCCCAGCTAGGACGAGCACCGTGATGAGGATGCCCCCCACGGCCCCCGCCAGGAGCTGCGCCGGCGTGTGCTTCTTACGATACAAACGCGCCCAGGCGACCAGGGGCAGGCTCAAGAACGCCCACCAGATGGCCGGGCCGAAGACGTAGACCAATACCGTGGAGAAGCCGCTCACGCCGACCATATGCAGGCTGATCTTCCAGAAGCTGGAGATGGCGAACATCGTCACCCCCAGGCAGGCATAGATCAGCGCCAGCAGCCACAACAGGCGCGGGGCCCCTCCCAGCCCCAGGAGCAACAAGGCCAACAGATCGCTGCTCAGGCTGACCAGGATGAAGCGAGGCCGCTCGTCACGGCGGCTGAGCTCCCAGTCGCTCACCCACCCCTTCCGCTGGCCGATCCAGATGTAAGCCAATGGAACCCCGGTCAGGATGAGCAGGGCGAGGATCGCCCAGCCCACCCCCTGCCAGCCCGCAGTCCGCCAGCCGATGGCGGGGAAGATGATCAGCGAAAGCACAGAACTATCGCAGAGGATAGAGATCCACCGGGCCAGTCGAGCGCGATCCATTCGAACCTCCGTTCCTGTAGATGACCTCCGTAGCGCCACACGGAAACGCAATCGGATCAGATATTATCACAGATGGTCGTCACCCCCAAAGGAGCGCGGCCCTCGGCGATGTATCCAGATTGGTATCAAATTAAGCGATGCGGAAGCGTGGCCCCGCATCTCTGGGGTGGCTCGGAGGGGCT
>JAADGJ010000087.1:0-6446 GCA_013152435.1 Chloroflexota bacterium
AAGGTGGTTACGCTCATGAGGAAGATCGGCAGGGCCGATTACGACCTGGTTACGAGGTGATTACGCTCAGCGTAACCGCTGTCCGACCCTCTTCCGATGGAGCAGGATTCACGTGTCCTCGCTGACTCGCAGATTCGCTGACTCGCTCCCTTCACCCCACCCGATCCGCACGAGGATACTGAAAGCACAACGTCCCGAAACCACTCCGGCTTAAATGCCAGAAGCTTCAATCCCACACGATCCGCACGAGGATACGGAGCGAAAGGGCGAAAGGGCGGATGGGCAAATGGCGAAACATTGGTTGTCCACAATCAGCGGCCTTTCGAGGTCTGGTTTGCGGGAAGTTCTATGCTGTCGGTGGAGGCCTGGTGGTTACTCTTGTGCCTGCCCTCTCCCCTTTCCGATGGAGCAGGATTCACGTGTCCTCGCTGACTCGCAGATTCGCTGACTCGCTCCCTTCAACCCCACCCGATCCGCACGAGGATACGGAGTTGTTTAGCGGTTAGCTGGTAGCAGTGAGCAGTGAGCTCCTTCGTGCTCTCGAGGATCATGAACAAACGGGTGAGTGATGAGCCCGTAAATGAATGGCTGACTGTTTGGTCCTGGAAAAGAGCGAGTCAACAGCTGCAGCGCGCTGTAAAAGCTATCGGCTAACCGCTGTCTGCTATCGGCTGTATAGGGCCGACTCGAGCACGATGTCTGCTCCTCGGTAGGAGCGACGCGGGGCCTGCTGTCCGCCGGTCTTCGGCGATTCGGATGGGGAAATCGCGCATTTGTCGCGTCCGATGATTGACAAGACGGGCGAGAGGTGTTATACTGAGGTCGTTCAATTCACTTAAAGGCGGATAGGTGGATTCTATGTCAATCCTGGCCCTTATTAGCCTCCTTATCGTAGAGCTCCTGGTAATTCTCCAGGGGCCGTTCCTGGTTGGGAGGCGAATCGGATAGGGCCGAATCCTATCGATCTGTCAGCGGAGACCCCTCCTGAACCAGGAGGGGTTTGTTATTGTAGGCAGATATTGCGGCATGAGGCCGCAGCGAGTGCAACGGCGCCTCCCCTGGACTCCAAGCGAGTCGGTGAGGCGCCGTTGTCCTTTCAGGTGGTAGGCTGTGCCAATTCTTGGGGAGGGATGAGTCATGCAACTGACAGGTGCGCAGATGGTGTGGGAGAGCCTCTGTCGCGAGGGCGTGGAGGCCGTCTTTGGCATCCCGGGCGGGGCGATCCTGCCCACCTACGATGCCATGTCCCGCTGCCCGGTCCGCCATGTGCTGGTGCGTCATGAACAGGCGGCCGCTCATGCGGCCGACGGCTACGCTCGTGCCACGGGCAGGGTAGGCGTCTGCATCGCCACCAGCGGGCCCGGTGCCACCAACCTCGTCACCGGTATCGCCACGGCTATGATGGATTCCGTGCCCGTAGTCGCCATCACCGGCCAGGTCGCCTCCAGCTTCATTGGCGGCGACGCGTTCCAGGAGACGGACGTCACCGGCATCACGCTGCCGATCACCAAGCACAACTACCTGGTCACCGACATCCATGAGCTGCCGCAGGTAATGGCGGAGGCCTTCTACATCGCTCGCTCCGGCCGTCCCGGCCCCGTTTTGGTCGACATCGCCAAGGATGTCCAGCAGGCGACGGCGGAGTTCGAGTACCCCGACTCGGTGGATCTGCCGGGCTTCCCCGCGCCTCATCCGCCCGATATCCGGGCGGTGGAAGCCGCCGCCGCGCTCATCAACGCCGCTGAACGCCCGCTGATCCTGGCCGGGCACGGCGTCCAGATGGCCGACGCGACGTGGGAGCTGCAACAGATCGTCGAGAAGGCGGAGATCCCCGTGGTCACCACCCTCTTGGGCATCGGCGATATCCCGGAGACCCATCCCCTATGTTTGGGGATGGCCGGCATGCACGGGGAGGCCTACGCCAACCAGGCGATTCAGGAGTGCGATGTCCTGATCGCCATCGGTATGCGCTTCGACGACCGGGTCACGGGGCGCCTGGACTCCTTCGCCAAGCAGGCTAAGATCATCCACTTTGAGCTGGATCCCGCCGAGATCGGCAAGAACGTGAAGCCCGACCTCGCCGTGGTGGGGGATTGCAAGGACACGCTGGGCGCGTTGTTGCCGCTGATCGAAGAGCGCCAGCACAAGGAGTGGATCGCCCGGATCAACAGCTGGCGCGAGGAATCCCGGGAGCGGGATATCCTGAACCTGGAGGTGGATGAGCTCATCCCGCCCTTTGTGATGCGCCAGTTGTGGGAGGCGACCCGGGGCGAGGACGTCATCGTGGTGACCGACGTGGGCCAGCATCAGATGTGGGAGGCCCAGTATTACATCCACGAGCGCCCGCGCCAGCTCATCACCTCCGGCGGGTTGGGGACCATGGGGTTTGCGCTGCCCGCGGCCCTGGGTGCTCAGGTCGGCAGGCCGGAGGCGGAGGTGTGGGCCGTCTGCGGCGATGGCGGGTTCCAGATGACGATGCAGGAGCTGGGCACCTTGATGCAGGAGCGCCTCCCCGTCAAGATCGCCATCATCGTCAACGGCTTCCTGGGCATGGTGCGCCAGTGGCAGCAGCTCTTCTATGAGAAGCGATATGCGGGGACGCCCATCATGAGCCCCGACTACGTGAAGCTGGCGGATGCCTATGGGATCCCGGCGCGCAGCGTCACCCGCAATGAGGAGGTGGCCGAGGCCATCGCTGAGGCTCGAGAGACCGAGGGCCCCTTCCTGCTGGCCTTCCACGTCAAGGAGGAGGTGAACGTCTACCCCATGGTGGCGCCCGGTGCCGGGGTGGGCGAGATGATTCGTCGGCCCAAGCCTCGCATCGTGCAGGGCTATTCGGGCGTGGAGCCAAGCTGGTGAGTGTGCAGGTGTGCGAGCGGACGAGTTGCAGGTGCACGACCGCCGACTCGCCCATTCGCTGATTCGCTGACTCGCTCATTCTAGAAAGACGTGAGGCAGGAGCCATGAAACATACTGTGATTGCCTGGATGGAGGATAAGCCCGGCGTCCTGAACCGGGTGGCCGGATTGTTCCGTAGGCGGAATTTCAACATCGATAGCCTGACCGTGGGGCACAGCGAGACGCCCGGTATCAGCCGCATGACCTTCGTCGTGGACGGGGACGATCGCATGGTGGATCAGGCCATCAAGCAACTGGAGAAGCTCATCAACGTCACCCGGGTGGAGAATGTGACAGATAAGCCGGCGGTGATCCGGGAGATGGCGCTGATTCGGGTCAAGGCCTCGGGCGCCCAGCGTTCGGAGATCGTCCAGCTGGCCGATATCTTTCGGGGCCGCATCGTGGATGTGGCGCTGGACTCGATGGTGGTGGAGATCACCGGGCCCGAGAGCCGGGTGAACTCCTTGATCGACCTCTTGAGCTACTTCGGCATCATAGAGATGGTGCGCACCGGCCGGGTGGCCATGGTGCGTGGCAGCAACGGTACGGGGGAACATGGATCGGCGTCCGGCTGGGACCGGAGCGGGGGCAACGGCAGCCTGGACGAGCTCTCTGAACGGTAACCAACAAAGCGAGGAGGATCGCAGACATGGCCAAGCTCTACTACGACGCGGATGCAGACCTAGGGAGGTTGTCCGGCAGGAAGGTCGCCATCATCGGATACGGCAGCCAGGGGCATGCCCATGCCTTGAACCTGAAGGACAGCGGGGTGGACGTGCGCGTGGGGCTGTACGAGGGATCGAAGTCGTGGCCCAAGGCCGAGGCGTCCGGGCTCACGGTGAAGCCGGTGGCGGAGGCGGCCGCTGAGGCGGACATCATCATGATGTTGATCCCGGACACCATCCAGCCGAAGGTCTATCGGGAATCCGTCGAGGCCGGGTTGGCGCCCGGTAAGACGCTCATGTTTGCCCATGGATTCAACATCCGGTTCGGGCAGATCCAGCCGCCCGATTATGTGGATGTGAGCATGGTGGCGCCCAAGGCGCCCGGGCATCGCGTGCGGGAGGTCTTCGTCGAAGGTGGCGGCACTCCCGGGTTGGTCGCCGTCCAGCAGGACGTCAGCGGGCATGCGCTGGACGACGCCCTGGCCTATGCCAGGGGGATCGGCTGCACCCGTGCCGGCGTGATCGAGACCACCTTCGCCGAGGAGACGGAGACGGACCTGTTTGGCGAGCAGG
Source organism: Chloroflexota bacterium (assembly GCA_013152435.1). NCBI lineage: Bacteria > Bacillati > Chloroflexota > Chloroflexota bacterium. The sequence continues at coordinate 4,137 of JAADGJ010000087.1, forward strand.
CGGTGCTGTGCGGCGGCGTCAGCGCGCTGATCAAGGCGGGCTTCGAGACGTTGGTGAACGCCGGATATCAGCCGGAGATCGCCTACTTCGAGTGCCTGCACGAGCTGAAGCTGATCGTGGACCTCATCTACCAGGGCGGGCTCAGCTACATGCGGTACTCGGTGTCCGATACGGCCGAGCATGGTGACTACACCGCCGGCCCCAAGATCATCACCGAGGAGGTCCGCCGCAACATGCAGAAGATCCTGGAGGACGTGCAGAGCGGCGCCTATGCCGAGGAGTGGATCGAGGAGAACGCCAAGGGGCGGCCGTGGTTCAACAAGATGCGGGAACAGGAGCGCCAGCATCCCATCGAGGAGGTGGGACGTCGGTTGCGTGCCATGATGCCGTGGCTGGATCCGAAAGAGGTATAATCGCTAGTCATGGGCCGTCAGCGGGTAGCATAGCATGGCTATCTGCTACCCGCTGCCTGCTGGCGGCTGAAGAAAGGGGGTGATGGTCGTGGCGGAAGATGGCCTTGGTGACCTTGCTGACCTTATGAGCCTACACGATCGACGAACCCGACGCGCGGCCTCCGGCCGCGGCCAAGATCTCAGAGAAAAGGAGACCCCCGAAGATGGAACGCGAGGTATCTGTAGAGACAACCGAGGTAGACGTACAGGACCCTGACGGTGACGTACAGGACACCGTCCTGATCTTCGACACCACCCTGCGGGATGGCGAGCAATCCCCGGGGGCGACGCTGCATTTGGCGGAGAAGCTGGACATCGCCCGCCAGCTTGGCCGGCTGGGCGTTGATATCATCGAGGCCGGTTTCCCGGCCGCCTCTCCGGGCGATCTGGAGGCGGTCCGCCAGATCGCCGAGACGGTGGGCAATGATGCGGACGACCGGCCGCAAGGAAGGCCGCCTACCATCGCCGGTTTGGCCCGTGCCAATCGGGATGACATCGACAAGGCGTGGGAGGCGGTTCGTCATGCCGCATATCCCCGCATCCACACCTTCATCGCCACCTCCGATATCCACATCCGACACAAGTTGCGCATGACCCGGGAGCAGGTGCTGGAGCGCACCCGGGAGATGGTCGCGTACGCCAAGCAATATTGTGATGATGTGGAGTTCAGCCCGGAGGACGCGGGCCGCTCCGATCCGGAGTTCCTGTATCAAGTGCTGGCGGTGGCCATCGAGGCCGGCGCGACCACGCTGAACATCCCGGACACGGTGGGATACACGACGCCGGAGGAGTTCGGCGCGCTGATCCGAGGCATCCGGGAGAACGTGCCTGGCATCGAGAACGTGGTGATCTCCGTGCACTGCCACGATGATCTGGGCCTGGCGGTGGCCAACTCCCTGGCCGGGGTGCAGGCGGGCGCTCGCCAGGTGGAGTGCACGGTCAACGGCATCGGCGAGCGGGCCGGCAACGCGGCGCTGGAGGAGATTGTCATGGCGCTGTACGTGCGTCGGCCTTACTATCGGCTGCGCACCAACATCGTCACGACCGAGATCCACCGCACCAGCGACATGGTGTCCCGCTATACCGGCATGCTGATCCAGCCCAACAAGGCCATCGTGGGCGCGAACGCGTTCGCACACGAGGCGGGCATTCACCAGGATGGCATCCTCAAGCATCGCCGCACCTACGAGATCATGGACGCCTCCACCATCGGGCTGGGGGAGAGCCGCCTGGTGTTGGGGAAGCATTCCGGCCGACATGCTTTTCGCACCAAGTTGGAGTCCATGGGGTACCGCCTGGATCCGGAGGAGCTGGATCAGGTGTTCCAGCAGTTCAAGGAGCTGGCGGATAAGAAAAAGGTGGTCACCGATGCCGATCTGGAGGCCATCGTGGCCGATCGCCTCTATCAGCCGCCGGAGACCTATGCGCTGGAGGCTGTGCAGGTTCAGTGCGGATATCCCAGCATCCCCACGGCGGTGGTGCGCTTGAAGCGATTGACGGATGGCGCCGTGTTCACGGAGGCCGGGTTTGGCACCGGGCCGGTGGACGCGGTGTATCAGGGGATCAACCGGATCGTGGGGGTGCCCAACAAGTTGATCGAATTCAACGTGCAGTCCATCACGGAGGGTTTGGACGCCGTCGGCGATGTGACGATCCGCATCGAGGCCACCGAGCCGGTGGGGAAGCAGAAGACCGCCGTGGGCGGCAGCGGGCGTCGGGTCTTCACGGGCCGGGGCGTCGATACCGATATCGTGATGGCCAGCGCCAAGGCGTATATGCAGGCGCTGAACAAGCTGTTGGCTGCTCAGCAGGAGGAAGAGTCCGTCATCTCGGTGACGGCCGAGGAGATGACGGCGAG